>JAFDIS010000058.1 GCA_019307945.1 Deltaproteobacteria bacterium
ACCATTTGTAAAAACCGTGTGCAACCCCGGCTCCCCGGTGCTCCGGCCTTTGACAAAACCACTGTGCCGACACCAACGCAGCAAAAAGCGCTAAAGCTCCTCCGTGTGAAATTGTGATGTGCCCAGTAGAGACAAATTGACTTTCAAATATAAACCATAATATCAATAGGTTGCAATTTCCTTCGTCAGGAACTTCCGGTTAGAAGTTATAATTGAACATATGTTCAAATGTTATAAGGAGAGCCATGACATCGCCCACAGAAAAAGCCACAGATAAGAAAGAGGAAGAAAAAATTCCCAGAGGCTGCAGGCTCGTTCACCTGGAGCGGGTCCGAAGGGCCATTAGGGAGGCCATAGAGCCTCGTGAAATCGATCGTCTGGCAGAAACTTACAAGGTCCTGGGCGATCCCACAAGACTTCGTATCCTCGCGGCCCTTGGGGGCGGTGAGATGTGTGTATGCGACCTGGCGGCCTTCCTTGGATTGACTGAATCGGCCGTCAGCCACCAGCTCAGGCGGCTCAAGGACACGGCCTTGGTCAAGTGCAGGCGGGAGGGAAAGGTTCTCTACTATTCCCTGGACGATGCCCATGTGGCCCAGCTTGTGAGTGTAGGTTTGGCGCACGTGCGGGAGTGAGATAGACCTGGGAGGACTTGTCGATATGAATCTGATCATAAAGACCATGGAGGAATCCTGGGCGCTCCTGCTGGAGGCCGCTCCTTACGTTCTTTTTGGGCTCCTGGTGAGCGGGCTCCTGCGGGTCTTCCTGAGCCCTAGTGCCGTGGCGGCCCACCTGGGCAAGGGGCGGTTCCTTTCTGTTTTCAAGGCCGGCCTTCTGGGTATCCCTTTGCCCCTCTGTTCCTGCGGTGTGCTTCCTGCAGCCGTGGGACTGAAGAAACAGGGCGCCAACAACGGAGCGGCCACCGCCTTCTTGATATCGACCCCGGAGTCGGGTGTCGACTCCATCGCCATCACCTATGCCTTGCTGGACCCCATAATGACCGTGGCAAGACCGGTGGCGGCCTTCGTAACGGCCGCCATGGCGGGAATTTCCGAAAACCTCCTGGGGAAAAGGGATGATTTTCGACAAGAGCCGGTTCCCGACCTGACCTGCCCCGTGGACTCCTGCTGCGACGGCGTGGACTGCAGCCCCGAGATCCATCGCAATCACCACAGCCCGCACGAGAAAGTAAAGGCGGGCGTGCGATTCGCCCTTGGGGACGTCTGGGGTGACATGGCCGGGTGGTTTTTCGTGGGACTACTGCTTGCGGGTCTCATCACAGCCCTGGTCCCGGAGAGGATCATGGCCGCCTACCTGGGAGGCGGGATGCTCTCCATGCTCGTGATGCTGGCAGTAGGTGTGCCCCTTTACATTTGTGCCACGGCCTCCACGCCCATTGCCGCAGCCCTGATCATGAAAGGGGTGAGTCCCGGCGCGGCCCTGGTCTTTCTGCTGGCGGGTCCCTCCACGAACGTAACGTCCCTCACGGTGCTTTTTGGGATCCTGGGGAAGCGTGCCACGGCCATTTATCTTGCGGCCATCGCGGCGGGGGCCGTGGCCTTCGGCCTCACCGTGGACGCGGTCTACGAGGCCCTGGGGCTTTCGGCCGGGGCCATGGTCGGGCAGGCCTCCGAATTCCTGCCGGACTGGGTCAGGTGGATCTCCGTGGCCGTGCTTCTCCTCATTTCCATAAGGCCCCTTCGCTCGGCCCTGAGATGGCCGCGGCACCGGGGTGTGCACGAACACCCGGCCGATGAGAAGGGATGCGGGGAACAGGCAAATGCGCTTCCCACGGCCTGCGCGACCCCCACATGAGACTGCTCGGACGGTTCGGTTCGAACCTGAACACGAGGGAATTATTACACATCGGCGCGCGAGGGATTCACTCTCGGAAGAGCGCCGAAAGAGGAGGAAATCATGCATGAACTGATCGACGCAGGAATTGTGGAAACCATCCGTACCACGGGCAAGACGAACGCCAATCTCCCGGACCGGCTGGAGATTCTCAAGACCCACGGGCTGCCCTACGATCGTGAAGCGGAAAACGTGGTGGTGACAGGGTGCCAGATCCTTCCCCTGCTGCCTCACATCATTGCCTCGCTGGCCCGAGTCCTGGATCGGGGAGGAGTCTCCTATACGTTTCTCTCCGAGGAGACCTGCTGCGGCAATTACCTCTACCGACCGGCCATAAAGGCCCGAAACGATGAGGCCATGGAGGAATGTCGCTCTCTGTCCAGGGAGTTCGTGGGCCAAAACGTGGAAAGGGCCAGGAGGCTGGGGGCAAAGCGGCTGGTGATATTCTGCTCTCCCTGCTACCCGATCTACAAGCACGCCTTCCCGGACGAGGAGATCGTCTTCTACCCCAGGGCGATCAGGGAGGCCATGGGCCGGGCCCGCCTCGAGAGCCGGGTGGACTACTATGCGGGGTGCTATCGTCTCCACCGAAAGTTTTCACCCGTACCCATGGATCTCAAATCCGCGGAGCAAGTCCTTGACAACATAGAAGGTCAATCTCGGCTCCCAAGTGCTGTTTCACGCCGGAGGGGCTTTCACATATGGTGGACAACGTCAGTACCGACCTGATGGTCCATATCTGTACGGGGTGTTACGGCCAGGCCCTCCAGGGACTGCCCAAGGAAAAGGGCACGGAAGTGCTCATGCTCCCTGAGTTGGTGGAAAGGGCCAGGCACTGACAGGCACAAAGGGGCCTGGGATTTCAATTCACCAGGCTCTGGATGGGTGCGGGGATCCTGCCGCCGAGCCGCACGAAGGCGTCCGATCCTCCTGCGTCCCGGACCGGGATGATCACCGACTCCCCCAGGAGACCTCCGAAACGGGCCCGATCCCCGGCCTTCTTGCCGGGTACCGGGATGAGGCGTGTGGCCGTGGTCTTCTTGTTGATCACGCCGATGGCCATCTCGTCGGCGATCACGGCGGCCAGGGTCTCCGCGGTGGTGTCTCCCGGAAGAGCCACCATGTCGAGGCCCACCGAGCAGACGCTCGTGAGGGCCTCCAGTTTCTCCAGGGAGAGGAGGCCCGTTTCGGCGGCTTTGGAGATGTTAAGGTCCTCGCTCACGGGGATGAAGGCCCCGCTGAGGCCGCCTACGTACGAACTGGCAAAGGCACCACCCTTTTTCACCGCGTCGTTGATCAGGGCCAGTGCGGCGGTGGATCCGGGTACTCCGATACTTTCGAGCCCGAGGCTCTGGAAGATTTCTCCTACGCTGTCTCCCACGTTGGGAGTGGGCGCCAGGGAAAGGTCCACCACCCCGAAATCCACGCCCAGCTTGTCGGCCACCTCCCGGCCGATCAACTCTCCCACCCGGGTGACCTTGAAGGCGGTCCGCTTGATGATTTCAGAAAGGCGGCCCAGGTCCAGATTAGGATCGGCGCGCCTGGCCCGGTCGATGGCCTTTCGCACGACCCCGGGGCCGCTAACGCCCACGTTGATCACGGCGTCGGGCTCTCCTACTCCCAGGTAGGCCCCCGCCATGAACGGGATGTCCTGGGGAATGTTGGCGAACACACAAATTTTGGCGCAACCCAGGCCGTCCGCATCGGCGGTTTTCTCAGCAGCGGCCTTGAGGGTTCGCCCCATGAGATAGACGGCGCCCATGTTGATCCCGGCCCTTGTGGAGGCCACGTTGACCGAAGTGCAGACCCGTTCGGTTACGGCCATAGCCTCGGGGACTGCCTCGATAAGGGCACGATCTCCCGGGGTCATTCCTTTTTCCACCAGGGCGCTGAACCCCCCGATGAAGTCCACACGGACGCGCGCGGCGCTTTCATCCAGTGTTCGAGCCGCCTCCACCATGTCCCTGCTGGACAGGGGCGCACCGGCCACGGCAATGGGGCTTACGGCGATGCGCTTATTCACCACGGGGATGCCGTATTTCTCGCCAACCTCGTCGCATGCGTCCACCAGGTGACCGGCAAGCCGCCAAATCTTCTCCCTGACGCGATCCATGAAGTGTCCCGGGTCGTGGCTGGAGCAATCCAGAAGACTGATTCCCAGGGTGACCGTGCGCACGTCCAGGTGTTCATTCTTGAGCATCTCCAGGGTGGAGAGGACTTCCCTTTGTGTCAGCATGACGTAAACTCCGGATCCAGTGGACTCTGCGGGCGTGGTGTAAGATTACCGCGCTCTGTGCTTCGTCGACTCCGTGCTAGACCCTGTGAATGGACTCGAATATATCCCGGTGCTGGATACTGAGGTCGAGCCCAAGGGCGTCCGCTTCCTTGTGCAGGGCCTCCCGAAAGGCACGTCGGTCTACGTCAGAAGGGACGTCCACTTCGTAGATCATCACGTTGCGCATGGGGTCGTCCCCGCCGCGAAAGACCGCCTTGAGACCTGTGATGTTCACGCCGTAGCGGGCCATCACGCCGGTGACGCCTGCCACGAGGCCCAGGCGGTCGGAACCCATTGTGGTCACCACGAAGGGCTCGGCACCTCCTGCCCCGGGCCCCCCTGCCGCTTCGAGCGGCTCGAGGTGGAAATGGAGGCCCCGGGATTCCAGGCCTTGCCGGAGCCGTGATTCCAGGACATCAGGGGCAAGCCCCTCGGCAAGCGTGATGATAAAGATCCCGGCAAAGGCCGTCTGAAGGAGGGTCTGGCTCACATCCTCGATATTGCACCGGTTTTCAAACAGGATCGCGGAAACGGCGGCCACAATGCCGGGACGGTCCGCGCCGATCACCGACAAAACGAGCTTTTTCATGAACACGTACCTCGCTACCCCCAAAAGGGCGGCCCCGTCTCCCCGGGGGCCGTCAAGAGGACGCTATCCTCATCCAGGCTCAATGTCAACCGAAGAGCAACTCGGTCGAACAGGCCCTGGCGCAAGGGCAATGATCGTGTATAATGACGGGGCGGCACGGAGGCAGACCCTTATGCGCATATCGCTCATCGGAATGGCAGGCACCGGGAAGACGTACTGGTCTCAAAACCTTTCCACGTACGGATTTCGCTGGATCTGTTGCGATGACCTCATCGCGGGCCGTCTGGGGCCCGCGATGAAGAGCACCGATGGAACGCCCATGGACATGGGCGCGTGGATGGGGTTTCCCGATTCCCCCGGGTACGAAGAGCGGGAGGCCCTATACCTGGAAACGGAGATCCGGGTCATGGAAGAAGCCCTGAATATGCTGGAGAAGGCGGGGCGGGATGATCTCCAGGTGGTGCTCGATACCACGGGTAGCGTCATCTACACAGGGAAGGAAATCCTTGGAAGACTCAAGCGACTCACCACCGTGGTGTATCTTGAAACCCCGCCGGAAGTGGTGGACGGCATGCTTCGAGCCTATGAGGAAGAGCCTGGGCCCGTGCTGTGGCAGGGCCTTTTCCGCAGGAGGGCGGGCGAGTCCAGGAAGGCCGCGCTTTCGCGCTGTTATCCTGCGCTCCTGGAATATCGCAGGGAACGCTATGAGCGGTATGCCGACGTCACCATCGGCTATTACGAGCGTCGCAAAGCAGGCTACGGCGTTCGTCAGTTCCTGGATGCCGTGCTCCGGGGAGGGGAGGTTCACTCCACCTTGCCGCCCACCGATCCCAGGGCCTGACGGTAAAGTTCGCCCGCACGATACGAACTTCGCACCAGCGGGCCGCAGGCCGCCCCACGAAAGCCGAGGCCCAGGGCACGCCTTTCATAGGTCTCGAACTCTTCCGGGGGTACGTAGCGCACCACCGGGTGATGGGCTTCGGAGGGGGAGAGATACTGTCCCAGGGTAAGGAGATCGCAGCCCGCCTTTCTCAGATCGGACAGGGTTTCGATCACTTCCGATTCTTCTTCCCCAAGCCCCAGCATGAGCCCGGATTTTGTCACCGGCGCCCGGGTGCCCGAAGCGGCACGGGCCAGCAGTTCAAGGGACCGCTCGTAGCGGGCTTGAGGCCTAACCTCCGGGTAAAGTCTTCGTACGGTCTCCAGGTTATGATTGAGGACTTGGGGACCCGCCTCGAGGACCCGTTTGAGGGAATCCGCGCGACCCTTGAGGTCCGAGACCAGCACCTCGATGCCCGCACGGGGCGATCTTCGGCGAACCGCTTCGATGGTTCGGGCCACATGGTCCGCGCCTCCGTCCGGCAGGTCGTCGCGGGTGACCATAGTGAGAACACAGAAGGAGAGGCCCAGGCGCACAACCGCCTCGGCCACCCGCTCGGGCTCCAGGGGATCAGGGACCGATGGAGGAGCCTTTTTTACCGCACAAAAGGTGCAGTTCCTCGTGCAGGAGGGCCCCAGCAGGATGAAGGTGGCGGTGCCGCGGGAAAAGCAGGCATGCTGGTTGGGGCAATGGGCCTCTCTGCACACGGTGTGAAGGCCGAGGGATTCCACGGTGTCCATGACATCAGGGGCCCGGCCCCCGGCAGTGAGGCGGGTTCGGATCCAGGGAGGTTTTTGGGTGACGCGATGGGCCATGGTCTTGATACCCGCTTCTTCTCGCAGGGGCGTGGGCCTCGGGATTTCCTGAGGGACACTTGGCAAGGTCTCAGGGATTCTCACTCTATCGGCCGGAAAGGGGCGTGTCAACCGAAGACGTCCCCCCGGGGGCCTCTGTTGTGAAATACTGACGAGAGCCCCGCCCAAAATGTATAGCGTAACAATTCGAAAAACAAAAAAAAACTTAAAAATCGACTGCTTGTATGTATTTCCCTATTTATTGATTGACAACCGGGCTACGGCTGGGATATGGCACTGGAAGGTTGCTTGGTTCGGGTTCCAGGAAGGGCGAAGGGGATTTTTCAATCCCGTGGACCCCGCTCGGAGCGCAGGTTCGCCATGAAAATGCGAGATCTCATCAGGGAAACCGGTGTCCCCAAGCAGACGATCCATCATTATCTGCGGACAGGACTCCTGCCCAAACCCAAGAAACTGGGCCGGAATGTGGCCGAATACGACCACCGTCACGTGGAACGTATCCGGCTGGTCAAGGAACTCCAGGAAAATTTCTTTCTCCCCCTTTCCGTCATCAAAAAAATCCTGCGAAAATATCGAAACAAGCCCGGCGACCAGGCGCTCCTGCGAATCAGGGGCGAATACTTCCGACCCCTGGACCGCTTGCTGGCGGGGCAGATACGGGGTGAGGCGGCTTTCCTGAAGGTCACCGCTCTTCGGCCGGAACGACTGGCGCAATACGAGGCGTGGGGGATCATCACCCCCCAAACGGTTGAAGGAGAGAAGGTTTACTCCTACGACGATCAGGTCCTTGGCAAGATCATCGCACAATGGCGTGAGATCGGGTTGACGGCGGAGAAGGGTTTTGAACCCTATGTTCTGAAGGAGACGCTGGACGCATTCCGGGAGATCGTGGAGCGCGGCCAGCGTCATTTCCTGGAAACGGCTGCGAGGAGCATGAGCACCAGGGAGGCGTGGGAGGTGGGACGGGTGGCCCTGGAAGTGACCGCCCTTTACTACTACCATCTCTACCTCAAGCTAGCCAGGGAGCGCTTCGAGCAGCATTTTCAAGGTGACCCATCCATCTCTCAAGACGGCCGTCTTTGAAGGCTCGCAATAGAAAGGAGGTCCCCCAACTTGTACACGGACCTGAAGGAAAAAACGGCGTTGATCACCGGTTCCGGGAAAGAGACGGGGATCGGATACGCCATCGCAAAAAAACTCGCCTCGAATGGTTGTCATGTCATCCTATCGGACCTGGGTACACCCGCAGAGGATCACAACGGCATGCGAATGGGGACCCGGGAGGAGATGGAGCGCCTGGCATCCGGGCTGGCCGAGGCGCATGGCGTGAAAACCCTGGCCGTGGATCTGGACGTGACGAGCACTGATTCCGTGGCCGCCATGATTGAGCGGATCCTTTCGGAGTTTGACCGGGTGGACCTTCTTTTCAATAATGCGGGTGCCGTTTTCGGGGCGCCCAGCACGGTGCACGACTACGACGAGGCGGCCTGGCTCAAGACAGTGGACGTGAATCTCCACGGGGTTTACAGGGTTTCCAAGGCGGTGGTTCCCCTGATGCAGGAAGCGGGGGGCGCCATCGTGAACATAGCTTCCAAGGCTGGAAAGTCTCCCCCCCTGTGGAACCCGGCCTATGCCGTGGCCAAGGCCGGGGTGATCATGCTTACCAAGGTGATGGCCCTGGACCTGGCGACCCAGGGCATTCGGGTCAACGCCGTGTGCCCGGGCCTCATCATGACGGATCTGCAGGATACCCGTATCCGGGTGGAGGCGGAGATCTTTGGCACCACGTATGACGAGGCCAAGGAGCGCCTCGCCAAGACCGTTCCTATGGAGCGGCTGGGCAGCCCCGGGGAAGTGGCGGACCTGGCGGTCTACCTGGCATCGGCCCGCTCTTCGTATATCACGGGACAGGCCGTGAATATCGGCGGCGGCATTATGATGGAAGTCTAGATGGGGATTCTGAGAGCATGAAGGCGGTGGTGTACAAAACCGGGCGCGGGCTCGTGCTGGAACAGGTCCCAGACCCCAAGCCCGGCGAAGGAGGCGTGCTGGTGCGGGTGGTGGACACCGGTTTTTGCGGTTCCGACCATTCCCTGATCGCCGGAGGCCTGGTACCTGATGGTTACATCCTGGGTCACGAGACCAGCGGCGTGGTGGACCAACTTGGTGAAGGTGTTCAAGGGCCCGCGGTGGGCACTCGGGTGATCATCAGGCCCACATTCTGCGGCCGGTGCCGGGACTGCTGCATGGGGAAACCTTATTTCTGCCAGAACGGGAGGCGTACCATCGGCGTGGGGGATCTTCCCGGGGGATTCGCCCAATATCTTCTGGCATTCCCCGACATGCTCATTCCGGTTCCGGAGGGCGTGGATTCTGAAAATGCCGCCCTGGCCGAGGCCTTCGCCGCGGCCCTTCACGGGATCCGGTGCGCCCGTGGCCGCGGCGGATCAGCGCTCGTGGTGGGGGGAGGACCCATCGGACTGGCCCTGATGATGCTTCTCAAGCTCCTGAATTTCGGGCCGGTTGTTTTGTCCGAGCCCATAGAATTCAAGCGCAGACTGGCACAGGATCTGGGGGCGGACGCGGTCCTGGACCCCACGGAAGGGGACCTTCGGGGGCGCTGCCTGGAACTGACCGACGGAGTGGGGTTCAACACGGTCTACGAGTGCTCGGGGTCCCAGGCTGGCGTGAGCGCGGCAGTGGATGTGGCGGCACGTGGAGGGACCGTGTGCATCGTGAGCGTGATTTTTCGGGAAATCATGATCCGGGCGCTGGACATGACCTTCAAGGAGTTGCTGTTGACCGCTTCCTATTCCAACACCCATGAAGAAAACCGGCAAATCCTCGACTGGATGGCCCGAAACAAACTGGACGGCAGGCCCCTGGTCTCGGACCGCATTCACCTGCAGGACCTGCCCCGCATCTACAGGGAGCGGATCGAGACCGGCAAGGCCGTCAAGGTGATGGTGAAAATCGGGGATGGGTTCTAACGCGTGAAATTTGCCGGGGGGGGGGGGGGGAGGCCCCTGCGGGGATTGCCCTTTCGGGGGATGGGGGGGCGCAAGAGGGGAACGAAACGGAAACCTCAGACGGAGGGACAGAGATCATGAAGTTCGAAAAGGAAGACCTGGTCAAGCTTTACAGGAACCTGGTGAGGACCCGCGCCTTCGACGAAGCCGCGGTCCGGTGGCTGGCTCAGGGAAAGTTGCTGGCCTTTTACCACCCGGCCCAGGGGGGGGAGGCTCCCGGGGTGGGGGGATGCACCTTCTTGCGGGACGACGACATCGTCTACCCCCACCTGCGGGGCCACGGCCTGCCCCACATGATCGGTAAAGGGATCTCCCCGAAACTCTACCTTGCGGAACACTGCGGAAAGGCCACGGGTGCTGCGGGCGGCATGGGCGGCTTTCACAGCGTGTTTCCCGAAAAGGGCGCCCTGGGGGCGGGAGGGACCATCGGGTCCTGTTTCCCCGTCTCCGTGGGATGGGCCCTGGCGGCAAAGAAGAACGGCCGGGGCCAGGTGGTGGTCTGCTTTTTCGGCGACGGCTCCGCCAACCGGGGGACCTGGCACGAGGCGGCCAACATGGCGGCTCTGTGGAAGCTTCCCGTGGTGTGGGTCTGCGAAAACAACGGCGTGGCCCAGTTTGTGCCCATCGAGGACGCCTATCCCCTGGAGGACCTCTCCAACCTCGCCTCGGCCTTCGGCATGCCCGCGGTGGTGGTGGACGGCCAGGACGTGATGGCTGTGGCCGAGGCGGTGACGGCCGCCGTGGAGAGGGCGCGTGAGGGAAAAGGGCCTTCCTTCGTGGAGTGCAAGACGGCCCGTTTCGGGCCCCACGGCATCGGCAATCCGGACAAGGTCCACGGCAAGGACCGGGATCCCAGGCAGATCGAGGAACTCAAGCGCCGGGACCCGGTGGCGTTGTTCCGAAGCCGCCTCCTGGAGCAGGGCGTCCTGACCGAGGAGGACGCCGAACGCATCAGCCGGGAGGCCGAGGCCGAGGTTGCCGAGACAGAGGCCTTCATCGACCAGAGCCCCTTTCCAGATGATCCCGGCATGCTGGACAGGGCTCTTTACGCCGAGTGAGTAAAGGAGGAGCCGGAAATGAGAGAACTGATGTATCTTCAAGCAATCAACGAGGCGCTGGCTGAGGAACTCGAAAGGGACGAAAAGGTCTTCCTAATCGGCGAGGGGGTGCAAACGGGCACCTTCGGCACCACCACAGGGCTCGTGGATCGTTTCGGCCCGGAAAGGATCATGGATTCGCCGCTGTCGGAGACGGCCATTGCCGGGGTGGCGGTGGGCGCGTCCATGCTGGGATACCGTCCGGTGGCCGATCTCATGTTCGCGGATTTCATGTACGTATGCGCTGATGAGATTTTTCTCAAGGCCGCCCAGTGGCGGTTCATGCATGGGGGCCTGCAAACCCTGCCCTGCGTGTTCATGGCCAACATAGGGGCGTACCGAAAGCTGGGAAACGAGCATTCCCAGTGCCCCTTCTCCCTGGTCTTGCGAAGCCCCGGACTAAAGCTTGCGGCACCCTCGGATCCCTATGACGCCAAGGGCCTGCTCAAGACGGCCATAAGGGACAACAACCCCGTGGTCTACTTCTTCCACAAAGGGCTCTTGGGCATGTCGGGGCCCGTTCCGGAAGAGGATTACACGATCCCCTTCGGTCAGGCCGTGGTCAGGCGCGAGGGGGACGACGTGACCGTGGTGGCGCCCTCTTTCATGGGGTTCTGGGCCATTGCGGCGGCCGAAGAGCTAAAGGATCGCTTCAGCGTGGAGGTGATCGACCCCCGCACCCTGGAGCCACTGGACCTGGATACCATCCTGGTGTCGGTGCGCAAGACGGGTCATCTGGTGATCCTGGACGAGGACACGGAGCGGTGTGGCTTTGCCGCTGAGCTGGCCATGCAGGTGATGGAAAAGGCCTTTGATGATCTGGACGCTCCCATCAAGCGCGTTTGCGCCGCCAATTACCCCATCCCCGGCGGCGTGATGGAAAAATACGTGATTCCCCAGCCGGAGCAGGTCATGGCGGCCATAGAAGAGGTCATGGCGTAGGACGTTGAGGCGAGACCCGAGGAGCGGCAGGCGTAAGCCTTGCGCAAATAGGATTAACTTTGTGCGGATGGAGAGAGGATCATGGCGACGGAAATCGTGATTCCCAAGCTGGGCATGACCATGGAAAAGGCGAAAGTGGTGGAATGGTCGGCTCAGGAAGGGGACTGGATCGAAGAGGGCCAGGCGGTCCTGGTGATCGAAACGGAGAAAGTCACACACGAGGTGGAGGCCCTGGCCTCGGGTTTTCTGCACATCCTGCTCGGCCCCGGCACGGAAGCGGCCGTGGGCGAGGCGGTGGGTCTGCTGGCGGAGAGCAAGGAGGAGCTTTCGGCCCTCCAGGCCGAACGCCCGGCTGCTGAAGGGGCAGGGGGGCCTTCCGAGGCGGCGGCGAGTGCTTCGACGAAGCCGTCCCCGGAATCTGCCGGGGCAAAACCCGGGGGCGGCAGCGACCGCAAGATCAAGATATCACCGGCTGCGAGGAAAATAGCCCGGGCTCACAACCTGGACATTGCCCTGATCCAGGGGACCGGTCCCGGGGGACGTATCAAGAAGGAGGACGTGGAAAAGTTCCTGGAGCAGGGGGGGAAACCCGCCGCGACCGAGGCCCCGGTGCCTTCCGAAGACACCTGGGACGGCGAGGTGGTGGATGGAAAACGGGTCAAGGCCTCCCTGCCGCTTGCGGGGATCCGCGGAGCTGTGGCCGAGCACATGCACCGGAGCCTTGCCGTTTCAGCCCAGTTGACCACCATGGGCGAGTTCGACGCCACGGAACTGGTTCGTCTCCGACAGTCCCTGGTGGAGAAGGAGGCGGAACTGGGCGTTCGTATCTCGTACACGGACATCATGGTGTACGCCCTGGCCAGGGCATTGAAGAAGAACCCTATCATCAACTCCAGCATCGTGGGCGACGCGGTGAAGCTATGGGAGGACATCCACATAGGGGTGGCCGTTTCCCTGCAATGGGAGGAGTACGACGCAGGTCTCATCGTGGTGGTGGTCAAGCACGCGGACCGGAAATCCCTCGTAGAGATCAGTCGCGCCATCAAGGATCTCAAGACCAAGGCCCGGGAGGGTCGCATCGGCCTGGACGAGGTGACAGGCGGCACCTTCACCCTGTCCAACGTTGGGGTCTTCGGGCAGGGATACACGTTCAGCACACCGGTCATCAACCAGCCCGAATCCGCCATCCTGGGCATCGGCGGCATCCTGGACCGGCCGGTGGTGGTGGAAGGTGAAATCGTGGTGAGAAAGATCATGAATTTCAACCTGACCTTCGACCATCGCGTGATCAACGGCGGTCCGGCGGGAAAGTTTCTCAATGACCTGGGAGAACTCGTGTCCAATCCCTATCTCCTCCTGGTCCCATGAAGGGGCGGAGCGCAGGGGTTGGTCGGGAGATGGACGGAGACAGACCGGAGAGAAAAGAGAGGAGAACCGACAATGTACGACGTGGTCGTGATCGGGGGTGGACCCGGCGGCTATGCCGCCGCGATTCGTGCGTCCCAGTTGGGGGGCAACGTGGCCCTGGTGGAGGCGGGCCAGGTGGGCGGAACTTGCGTGAACCGCGGGTGCATCCCCAGTAAGGTCTGGTTGCGGGCGGCCCACCTCTACCGGCAAGTGCGGACCGCCTCCCGGTTCGGTATCCAGGCCAGCCTGGAAGGCGTGGACCTTGCCGCGGTGGTGGCCCGTAAAGAGGGCGTGGCCGGCGAGATCCGCATGGGCATGGAGGCCCTTCTGAAAAACAACCGCATCGAGCATATCCGGGGTCGCGCAAGCCTTAAGAGTTCTCAGCAGGTGGAGGTGGAAGGAAAGGTCCTTGAGGCCAAGGCCGTGATAGTTGCCACCGGCAGCGTGCCCGAGGATTTCGGTGCGGAACTGGGCGATGGGGCCGCCCTGAGCACCGACGAGGCGCTCGACCTCACTCAATTGCCTCCGTCGCTTCTCGTGGTCGGGGCCGGGCCCATCGAAGTCGAGTTTGCGGCCAGTTTCCAGACTCTGGGGTGCCGGGTGACCCTCGTGACCGAAGGCCGAAGGATCCTGCCGGACGAGGACGGGGAGACGGGTCAGCGCCTGGCCCAGGCCCTCAGAGAGCAGGGGGTGGAGATCCTTACCGGGACCGGGATCGCCTCGGTGGAGCCCGCGGGCTCTGAGTTCGAGGCCTCCCTGTCGGGAGCCGAGACCCGTACCGTGAAGGTGGCCCGTGTCCTTTCGGGCTCAAGAAGGCCTTGCACCCGGGACCTTGGGCTTGAGCAGGCGGGGGTGGCCCTGGGTGAAAAGGGCGAGGTCCTGGTCAACGACCGACTGGAATCCTCGGCAAAGGGGATATACGCCATAGGAGATGCCACGGGAGGATGGATGCTGAGCCACGCGGCTTCCGCCATGGGGATCACGGCGGCCGAAAACGCCATGGGCGGGGATTCAGTGTTTCGGCCCGGCCTGGTGCCGCGGGGTCTGTGGACCAGTCCCCAGGTGGGGGCCGTGGGACTGAGTGAGGAAGAGGCCGAGGAGAAAGGCTACGAGGTGGAGACCGGTACTTTCCCTTACGCAGTCAACGGACTGGCCATGGCCTATGGGGAGGTGGCCGGGGCCGTGAAGATAGTCAAGGACCAGCAGTACGGGGAGATCCTGGGGGTTCACATCGTGGGGGCGGGGGCTACGGAACTCATAGGCGAGGCGGTGCTGGCCATGGAGCTGGAGTGCACTGCTGAGGACCTGGCACGCACGATCCGAATGCATCCCACTTTTTCCGAGACCATGATGGACGCCGGCAGGGACACTGAAGGGTGGGCCCTGTACCTTCCCAGGCGCTGAGAAGGAGGAAGATGACCAGGGAAACGTCAGGGGAGGAGAGATGCTGCGCGCGGTATTCTTCGATGTGGGAAACACGCTGATTTATACTTATCCTTCCGTGGGCGAGATCTATAGCTCCGTGGGTCGCAGGTACGGCATGGACCTGGATCCCGGAGAGGTGAACGCATCCTTCAGGGCCGCATTCATGCGTTATGGCGCGGTTCCCCTGGTGGACCGGAGCACGGAGGCGGACTGGTGGAAGCGGATCGTACGGGAGACCGTGAGCGCCCAGTGTGAACCCCGTGACTTCGACGGCTTTTTCCGAGAACTCTATGACTTTTTCACGGGAAAGGAGGCCTGGAGGCTCTTCCCGGATGTCCTCCCGGCCCTGGAGGCCCTCAAGGCGCGTGGTGTCACTCTTGGGATCATCTCCAACTGGGATTCGAGACTCATCCCCACGCTTGAAAACCTGGGATTGGCCCCTTATTTCTCCGTGACCGCCGTATCGGCCCTCGTGGGTCATGCAAAGCCCGATCCGGAGATATTCGCACATGCGCTGGATCGGGTGGGTGTGAGGCCTGAAGAGAGCCTTCACGTGGGTGACCACCCGGAACTTGACTGCCTCGGAGCGAAGAGATGCGGCATGGAGGCCCTGCTGATCGATCGCTCCCAAGACGGAGGACCCATGGCGGTCTGCGGACGGATCCGGTCCCTCACGGAGATCGTTGAACACCTCGAGGGGTGATGAACGCGGGGAGAATGTCGGGGGGGGGGGGAAGGGTCGCCCCGCGCCTGCGTTTGAGGAGCAGGAAACGAACAGAGCATTTTTCCCTGGATTCGAGGAGGGAACAGCATCATGCCCCACGGGTACAACGGAAAGATTCTTCACATGCACCGCAGCAGGTCCACCTGGCGCGCGAAGGTGCCCTACACAGGCGTGGTATCGGACCTGCGTGCGGGGCCGTTAAGCACTTTGCCCCCGCCCCGGGATCCGTCCTCCGGCCTTTCCTGTGCAATCTTGATGGAGCCGAAAGGCGGATTGCACTTTACTCCTCAAGGAGGCCATTGTGAGGTATATATCGTTTGACCCTGACCGATGCGTGGGCTGCCAGGCCTGTCAACTGGTCTGCTCGGCCGTTTGGCAGGGGGTGTTCAATCCCTTCAAGGCCCGCCTGCGCGTGGAGCAGAAGGACTGGTACGGGGTGTTCGAGGTCTCGGTGTGCCGCCAGCACCGGGACGCCCCCTGTGCTGAGGCCTGTCCCACGGGCGCCCTGTACGCGGACGAAAAGCGAGGCCTGGTGGCGTTTGACCGGAAAAAGTGCGATGGCTGTGGGCTGTGCGTGGAGGCCTGTCCGGAGAAGGCTATTTTCACACACGGTGACGAACCCTGGATCTTCAAGTGCCACCTGTGCGGGGGAGGCAAGATCCAGCAGTGCGTGGAGGCCTGTCCCCGTCAGGCCCTGGCCGTGGAGGAGGACATGGTATGAAAGGCTACGCGGGCAAGATCACCCGGGTGAATCTCACCTCGGGACAGGTACTGGAGGAGCCCCTGGAGGAACCTTTCGCCCGTAAATACCTGGGGGGAAACGGTTTCGCGGCCAGGGGCCTGATAGACACGGTGCCTCCGGGGGCGGATCCCCTGGGGCCTGACAACGCCTTTATCGTCTGCGCCGGGCCCCTGACCGGGACGCTGGCCCATGGCAGCGGCAGGGCTGGTATCGTGACGCGCTCGCCCCTCACCGGCTTTTTCATGGATAGTTACTTCGGTGGTGAGTTCGGGGCGCGGCTCAAACAGTCCGGTCGGGACATGATCGTGGTTACGGGAAGATCTCCGGAGCCGGTGGTCCTCTTCTGCGACGGTGACCAGGTGAGGATTCTTTCCGCTGGAAAGCTCTGGGGAAAGACCACCCGCCGGACCCAGGACCTGCTCAGGGAAGAACTGGGCCCGGGCCTGAGCACGGTCTGCTGTGGGCCTGCGGGGGAGGCCCAGGTGCCCCTGGCCTGCTGCATAGGCGGAAGGCGGGCCGCGGGCCGGGGGGGCACGGGCGCCGTCATGGGCTCCAAGAACCTCAAGGCCATATGTGTCCGGGGGTTCGGCGATATCCGGGTGGCGGATATGAAGGGGCTGCTTCGGTTCTACCGTGAGACAAAGGGACGATTCTTGGGCCTGGAAAACCTGGTGAAGCTGGGAACGCCCTTCCTGGTGGACATGATCAACAAGGCGGGCGGGCTGGGCACGCGGAACTGGCAGGAGGAGACCTGGGAGGGAGCCGAGCTGATCCGGGCCGAACGGATCCTTCAGGATCATTTCGTCCGAAACTGGGGCTGCTTCGCCTGCAACCTCGGGGGATGCACGCGCGTGGTACGCACAACGCAAAGGCCGGGGGTGCTCACCGAGGGCCCGGAGTACGAGACCCTCTTTGCCCTGGGATCCAACTGCGGCGTAAATGATTTGAACGCCATCATCGAGGCCGATCGGCTGTGTGATGACTACGGCATTGACACCATCTCCTTCGGGGGATCCGTGGGTTTCGCCATGGAATGTTTCGAGAAGGGGCTTCTCACGGAAAAAGACACGGGCGGCCTGGAGTTTCGCTTCGGAAACGCGGAGACCCTCGTGCGGTGCGTGCGCCTTGTGGCGGAGCGTGAGGGATTCGGGGATTTCCTGGCCCGTGGCGTTCGTGCCATGGCCGCGGAGATAGGGGGAGAGGCCCTGAAGTTCGCGTGCCATATCAAGGGCCTGGAGCCCCCGGGCCACTCGGCGCGGGCCCTCAAGTGCATGGGCGTGGGCTACGCGGTTTCGCCCCGGGGGGGGAGCCACCATGACAGCCGTCCGGCCCCCGAGTACCAGATGGACCTAGCGCAACGACGTTCCACGGAGGGAAAGGCTGCCATGGCCTACGATACGGCCACCTGGTCGGCGGTGGGGGACTGTCTCATCGTCTGCCGGTTCTGTGAGCCGGTCTACGGGGGCGTGCTGACGCAGACCCACGCGGACCTGGTCAACCTCACCGTGGGCTGGGACATGACCCTCGAGGAACTGACGGAGGTGGGGTGCCGGGTCCACACACTGGAGCGGTTCTTCAACTGCAGGGAGGGGTTACGGAGGAGGCACGAGACCCTGCCTTATCGCTTCATGCACGAGGAGATTCCCTCAGGCACGTCCAAGGGTTTTCGCACGAGCCCCGGGGAACTGGACCGGATGCTGGATGAATACTACGAGCTAAGGGGATGGGACCCTGACGGGGTTCCCACCCGCGAGACCCTTGACCGCTTCGGCCTGAGCGATTTGGACCTGGAAGCGTTGAAGGTGGGCTGATTGAAAACAGGGATGCTTGCCCCGGATGCCGGGGCCCGGGAGGTTGTTCAAAAGAGTTTCACCACTTCCTGTTTCAGGACCTTCCCCATGGTGTTTCTGGGCAAGGCCTTCGTGAACAGGACCGACTTGGGACACTTCCAGTCGTGAAGGTGCTTCCTGCAGTGGGCCCGGACCCGGTCCTCGTCAAGGTCAGAGCCCGGCCTCTTGACCACGGCCGCGGCCACCTTTTCGCCCCACCGCTCGTCCGGGAGACCCACCACGCAGGACTCCACCACGTCTTCCAACCCGTTGATCACCCCTTCCACCTCCTTGGGGCTGATGTTTTCGCCGCCGGAGATGATTACGTGTTTCAAGCGGTCCGTGAGGTAGTAATATCCCTCTTCGTCCACCCTTCCCAGGTCGCCGGTGCGGAACCAACCGTTTTCAAAGGCCCTGGCCGTCTCCTCCGGTTTCCGCCAGTATCCCGGTGTCACGGCGGGCCCCCTGACCCACAGCTCCCCCGTGTTTCCCGGGTCTACGTCTGACAGGGTATCGGGGTCGACGATTCTTACCTCAAGGTCAGGAAGCGCAAGTCCCACCGAACCGGGTTTTCTCCGGCCCTTCAACGGGTTCGAGAAGTTCATGCCCGTTTCGGACATGCCTTCCCGTTCCACAGGTTCCATGCCGAATACGTTCCGGATCCTTTCGAAGTCCTGGGGGAGAAGGGGCGCGGAACCGGAGGTGATAAGCCTCAGGTGGCGGAAGTCGGGCCTCTTTTCTCCCAGGAAATCCAGAAGGCGGTGATACATGGGCGGGACCGCCATGAACACGGTGCAGACGTCTTCCCCTTCTCTTGCGGACAGCCTGGAAAGGACGGTTTCCGGGGAAAAACGGTCCAGCATCAGGACCCTGGCGCCGACCATGAGCGCCGTGTGAAGGGCGAAGCAGAGGCCGTGAACGTGAAAGAGGGGAAGGGCGTGGCAGATCACGTCTTGATCGCTGATGTCCCAGGCACGGATGATGTTCCGGGCGTCGTGGACGAGGTTTTGCTGGGTGAGGACGGCCCCTTTCGGTTTCCCCGTGGTGCCGGATGTATAGATGATGAGCCCAGGGTCCTCGTAGCGGAGCTCCGTTGCAGGGGACCTGTCCGGGAAGGACTGAAAAAAATCGAGTTCGCTGTAAGGCCGATCCGTGTCAATAAGCACGGTATAGGCCCCGGTGTCGATCTCCCGGATCAGCGCCTCCTGGGCAGTGCCTGCCATGATGAGTTTTGGATCGGAATCCTGAATGAAATATTCCATCTCCGATTTCTTCAATCCCGGGTTCAGGGGGACGCTGATGGCACCGATCTTTTGAAGGCCCAGATGGGCGACCACGAAAATCAGGGACTTTTCCATGTAAAGAATGACCCTGTCTCCCTTCCGCACGCCCCTTTCAAAGAAAAAATTGGCCAGACGGCTGGAATCCCGATGAAGCTTTGCGTAACTCAGATCCGTCTCCGCAAGGCCTCCCCTGAAAAACCGGACGGCCGTCTTTTCGCCCTGAGTGAGGGCGCTTTGAACGAGAACGTCTCGTAGCAATTCCATGCGATTCTTGTGCCTCGCGTTTGGGTTTATCGATCCCTGTAAGCCTTTCCGGCCGGGATCACGGGGCCCCAAGTGTAACATGCAATCCCCGAAAAGGGGAGACCAATGCTTTCCATACGGGATGGGATATTTGGTTCGTCGGGGGTCTCCTGTTTCAGGCCGCTCCATCTCATATTTGGACCGCGATTTTTTCCATTGGTAATGCAGTCACCATGTGAAAATGACCCTGTGAGGGACCGGGTTCCCACGTCTCATGTCGCCGGGCGCCTCATACGCGCTCTTGATCCCCTCCCCGGAAGATTATAAGGTCGCATTTGTCTTGACACACAAAACCTGGTTTCCGTACCTTTAATTCCCTAAGAATGATTTGTTATTCAAACGACGTGGCCGGGGTCGCAACCTAAAAGATGTGCATGGGAAGCACGACGGGGCGGCTCGAGGTCTTTATCGATCAAAAGGAGAGGGATCCAATGAAAGTACTTGTCACGGCAAAGCTTCCTCAAGGCGTGATCCAAGAAATCGCTGATCAGTTTGATGTGCAAGCCAATGAGAAAACGCAACCTTTTTCACGGGACGAGCTCCTGGAGCGGGTGGGAGGGATTGACGGTCTGCTCAGTACCATCACCGACCGGATAGACGAGGAGGTATATGACCGCGCCCCGGGCCTTCGCATCGTGGCCAATTATGGTGTGGGATTCGATAATATCGATATACCGGGAGCCACGGCTCGGGGAATCATGGTGACCAACACGCCGGGAGTGGTCACCAATGCCACGGCGGATATCACCTTTGCTCTCATCCTTGCCGTTGCTCGTCGCATTGTGGAAGGAGACCGCATGACCCGCTCAGGGGGATTCAAGTCCTGGGCGCCCATGCATTTTCTCGGAACGGAGGTCACCGGAAAGACTTTGGGAATTGTTGGGCTCGGCCGGATAGGCCGGGCGGTGGCCCGTCGGGCCCGCAGTTTCGATATGGAGGTCTTCTACTTCTCGAGAAATCCCCTTAAGCGCACGGAGGAGGAAGAGCTGGGTGTGGCGTTTGCGCCCCTGGAAGATCTCCTGGCGCGTTCCGACTTCGTATCCCTCCATGTGCCTTTGACACCGGAAACCCGCCACCTCATCAGCCACAAGGAACTGTCGCTCATGAAACCCTCGGCCTTTCTCATCAATACCTCGCGGGGACCCGTGGTGAATGAGAAGGATCTTGTGGAGGTCCTCAAACAAGGCCGCATCCGCGGAGCGGGCCTGGATGTCTATGAAAACGAACCAGCTTTGACACCGGGGCTGGTGGACCTGGACAACGTGGTGCTGCTTCCCCACCTGGGAAGCGCCACTGTGGAAACAAGGACACGCATGGCCGAGATGGCGGCTGCAAACCTGCTTGCCGGACTGCGCGGCGAACGTCCTCCAAACTGTCTCAACCCTACGAGCGATTTGTAAAAAAAGGGGACATCCATGATTTCATGCCTTTCTTGGTTTCCCTAGGGTCGAAGGAGCGATTGGCTCGATCAGGTGATGATTAACAGAGATTCCCGTCGGAAAGATCCGGGCTCCCGACAACCAAATTCGGACTTGACTTGAGCTGATATCTGATATATCAGATATCAATCAGTCGTCTGTTTTCCCTAGACCGCGAGGCCGAATTGCTGGATCTGAAGCCCCTCCGAGAGCAAATCTACCAATACCTTCGCCGAGAGATGCAGGGTGGAGATCTCCTGCCGGGTTCCACTATCGACATGACCCGCATCAGCCGGGAGCTTGGGGTGAGCAAGACGCCCTTGCGGGACGCCTTGATCCGTCTGGAGGCGGACGGGTTCGTGGAAATCCTGCCGCGGCGGGGAGTCAGGGTCCGGGTCATTACTTTTCATGATATCCGGAATATTTACGAGGTGGTGGGCTCACTCGAAACCACTGTGATTTCATCCTGCCTTGATCGATTCAACCGGAAAAAACTCCGCGCGATGAAACGAATCAACGGACAATACCGGGAAGCCGTGATGAAGGGGGATGCCGAGGGGATCTACCGCACCAATCTGGCCTTCCACGACACGTTCCTCCAGCTTTCACAAAACAGGGAACTGCTGAGTATCATCGCACCTTTGAAGCAGCGGCTTTATGATTTTCCCCGCAGGGCCTATCTCCCCGAATGGGAGTTGAGAAACGCCGAAGAGCACGAAAGGTTGATGGAGGCCGTGGAGAGCCGTGACCTCGAGGCGGTTCATCGGGTGTGGAAGGATCAGCACTGGTCTTACGCATACCAGCAGTCCTTCATTCGCAGGTTTTACGCCATGGGTATCAAGGAATACGAGGAGGACATGGCGAATCTTGAAAAAAGAAGAAAACGGGGATCCTGAATCCACGGGCCCGGGGGACACCTCTTCTCCTTCAGGCTCAGGGTATTCCGGATAGGAGGCCTTCCATGATGGATCTCAAGTCAATACCTCAAACCAGGAAAGATCTCGATAGATACGAGGTGGAAAATGTCTTTCACTCCTGGTCTTTTCAACCCACCCTGTCACCTAGGCGTGTGGTTTCCGCAAATGGGATTCGGTTTAAGGACGAAGACGGCAGGGAATTCCTTGATTTCAGTTCCTGTTTCATAAGTCACAGCATGGGTCACCAGGACCCCCGGGTGGTGGACGCCCTTTGCGAACAGGCGAGGACCCTCTGCTCTTTTGCGCCGGTCTTTTCCACTAAACCGAGGGCTATGCTGGCGCGGGCCCTGGCGGAAGTGACGCCCGGCGACCTTTCAAGAACCTTCTTCACCCTCGGGGGGGCCGAGGCCAACGAGGCCGCCGTCAAGATATGCCACCAGTACACGGGAAGGCGTAAGATTCTCGCCCGCTACCGCTCCTATCACGGGGCCACGGCCGCTTCCATGACACTCTCAGTAGGCGATCCCCGCTCCTGGGCACAGGTGCCCGGCGGCACGGCGTGGGTGCCTGTACCACAGCCTTACTGCTACCGCTGCATGTTCGGCCAAAAATACCCCGAATGTGACCTGCGCTGCGTCACCTATATCGATGAGGTGATAGAGCTGGAGGGCGGCAGTGAATTGGTGGCGGGCATAATACTGGAACCGGTGACGGGTGCCAACGGCCTCATCGTGCCTCCGGAGGGATACCTCCAGGCGCTTCGAAGCATCTGCGATAAATGGGGGATCCTCATGATCGCGGACGAGGTGATGACAGGATTCGGCAGAACAGGCAAATGGTTTGCCGTGGACCACTGGGGGGTGGTGCCGGACATCATGTGCCTCGCCAAGGGACTCACCTCAGCTTATGTGCCGCTGGGAGCCACGGTTGTGCGAAAGTCCATCGGCGATCGTTTCAAGGAACAGTTCTTCAGCCATGGGGCCACCTATGCGGGCCATGCCCTGGCCTGTGCCACGGCGTTGCGCGTTATCCAGGTGTATCAGGAAGACCGTCTTATCGAAAACGCCGAGCGTATGGGCCGTTATCTCCTGGAAAAGGCCCATGAACTTCAGGAGCGCCACCCCTGCATCGGGGACGTGCGGGGCCTGGGGCTTTTTGTCGGCCTTGAACTCGTCAAGAATCGGAAGACACGTGCGCCCATCATCCCGGTGGGGGCCAAGATCCTTCCCGGCGACAATCCCAAGCTGGCCGTGGCAAAAAAGATCGTGGAGATGGGCATGATCGCCATGGCGGCCAATCCATCCAATGTCATCGTCATGGGCCCGCCGCTCATCGTCAAGAAGGAAGAGATAGACGAGGGCGTGGCCATCATGGACAAGGCCCTGGAGGAGGCCGACGCGGTGGTGGAGGAGTAGAGGGGCTTCGGACAGTAACATTCCCGAAATGGAACAGAAACCTTTCTGGGACAAAATACGATTTTTGGGGGGCGATAAATGGGGCCGGACAGATTGTATGTGAACGCCGACGTTATCACCATGGAGCCTGATTCCATGACCACCCAGGCCTTTCTCGTGACCCAGGGACGCTTCGGTTATGTCGGGTCGGAGGAACTGGTGCGGTCCTATGCGCCACCGGACGTCGACGTTGTGGACCTGGGAGGCAAGACGGTGGTTCCCGGCTTCATCGAGACACACAACCACCTCTCGTATTATGCGCTGACACTGGTCATGGCGGATTGCACGCCCAGGGTCAACTCGCGGATCCGGGACATCCAGGAAAAGATCCGGGAGATGGCAGGGGCGGCTGGTCCCGGGCAGTGGGTGCTGGGTTGGGGTTATGACGACACCCAGATCGAGGAGATGAGGCATCTTCACAGGAGGGACCTGGACCAAGCAGCGCCTGACAACCCCGTGCTTATTTACCACGCTTCCGGTCACCTCTCCTATGCCAGCACTATGGCGTTGAAGCTGGGCAATGTTACGAGAGATACGCCGCAACCCGAAGGAGGCACCATCCACAAGGATGAGGGCGGCGAGCCCACCGGCCTGCTCATGGAGCCCGCCGCCCAACACCTGGTGGCCGATCGGTTGCCCAGGCCCGACGTTTCGCTGTTCATGGCGCTTTTGCCTGAGGCCATTCTTCATTACAACAGGGTGGGCGTCACCAGCACCCACGACGCCGCCATCGGCATACACGGCCAGGGCATGGGAACGGTTCGTGCTTACCGGGAACTGGAAAAGGAAAAGCGTCTGAACATACGTGTCTATCTAACCACCCTGTATCAAAGATACGATCAGTTGATAGACCTGGGACTGGGACTTGGTTTCGGCTCCGAGTTTCTAAAGATCGGTGCGGTCAAGATGTTCCAGGATGGATCCATTCAGGCACTCACGGCGGCCCTGTCCCAGGATTATTTCAATCGCCCCGGTTTTTGCGGGGAGCTTATTATGCCCCAGGCCGCCATGGATAAACTGGTGGAAAAATACCACAAAGAGGATCTCCAAATCGCTGTCCACGCCAACGGCGATGCCGCAATCGAGAGCGTCATTCTGGCCATGGAAAAGGCCCAGGCCAAGCATCCCCAACCCGATTTGCGCCATATGATTATTCACTGCCAGACCGCCGGCACGGACCAGCTCAGGCGGATGAAAAAGCTGGGCATCATACCCAGCTTTTTCCCGGGCCACGTCTATTACTGGGGCGATCGTCATGAATCCCTTTTTCTGGGCCCCGAACGTGCGGCTCGAATCGACCCCCTGGGCTCTGCCGTTCAGGAAGGCTTGCGGTTTACCCTGCATGCCGATACACCGGTGACGCCCATATCGCCCCTGTTCTCCATGCACTGCGCGGTCAACCGTATTACACGCAACGGCCGGCTCCTCGGTCCTTCCGAACGTATTTCGCCTTACGAGGCGCTGAAAGCATTTACTACGGATGCTGCCTATTGCAGCTATGAGGAAGATCTCAAAGGTTCCATTCGAAGGGGTAAGCTTGCGGACTTCGTGGTGCTTTCCGATAATCCCTTGACCTGTGAGCCTCAGAAAATTCGGGAGATTCGGGTGCTCCGAACCGTCATAGGCGGAGCAGAGGTACACGCTGCGGAAAAGCAGGCAGTGCATTCCTGAACCCTGACCACGCGTATCCGAACAGCCTTGCAATGGCGTGGAACGGGTATCGATTAAAATCAAACCCCGGCACCTGAAGGGATCGCTTGCGTTCAGGCCTGAAGAGCCGGCGCTGGTTGCGGTGGTGGAACAAGAAATAGAAGTCGGTGGTGGTGACTGTTTTACCCCCCGGCATTTCTTGAAGGACGGCGGATGAGATGAAAACCCATGCTCGAGTCGTGGTAATCGGAGGCGGCATCAACGGATGCAGCGTTCTCTATCATCTCACCAAGCTTGGATGGACCGACGTGGTCCTGGTGGAGAAAAACGAGCTGACTTCGGGGTCCACCTGGCTTGCAGCGGGCAACGTGGTCCAGTGGACCAGCAGCCGTACCGCTTCGAGGCTCCACCAATATAGTATCCGCCTTTACCGGGATCTGGAA
>JAFDIS010000154.1 GCA_019307945.1 Deltaproteobacteria bacterium
CCGCTTGGGCGAACCCCGTTGGGTGGTGATTCAGACAGCCTCATTGCAAGCGATCTCCCTAAAAACAATGAGGAACAGTTCCTCATCAAAATTTGAAACGCTCAATTTGGGTTCGGGCAAGGACGGGCTATTCCGCCCCCCGCCCCTTGCCGGGCCAGCTTCCCCTCAGGGCATTGCGCCGTGCGGCTCTTCGTTCCGCCAGGGCCTTCCTGAACTGCTGAAAGCGTGACTTGAGGCGGCGGAATCGTTCCACGCCGAGAATCTTCCGCACCTCCACCAGGAACCTAAACCGCTCCATGGAAAGCCGGGAGCGCGCCTCGTCCAGAAGCCCGTACCTTTGCATGACCGCCGCCTCGTCCAGAGGTTCTTTCTCCATCAAGGTTTCAAGTTCCAGCCTCTCTCGTTCCAAGGCGCTCTTGAGCTCGATGAGCCTGCGGCGGCTTGCCATGTATTTTTCGTCCAGTTGCGCTTTTTCCTGATCCGTGAGATTCAACGATTCCGAAACCCGAGGCAGGTGCCACCATTTCCCCTTGGGACCCACGAAGCCTTCCGCACACGGGGGCCCGGCGGTCCCCACCAACAATGCCGCCACTGCAATCCACACGATTCGCATTTTTCCCTCCTTGGTTTCCCTGTCTGTTTTCCCTGACAGCGGGCGCCGATCATGCTGCGTGTCAACAGGAACGGATTCCGCCCCCTTGTTCGGATATCCCCTGCCCTTCCTCGGGGAGGGGCGCCACGAAATCCATAAACCCCGAACTGCGCTCTTCCGTCAGGATGTCCGCCATATCCCGATAGACCGCAGGCAATGGGTCTTCCGCCGGCCAGGCCACCTCCTCGGTGAGGGCATCTTCCCATATCCCGGGCGTCCCATGGTCAGGCCCGGTGCCGGGGAAAGGCCCCGTCCCCAGGAGCCACCAACCAAAGACCGCAACCGCCAGGCCCCCCAGGGCAGTTGCAACGGCGGGTCTCAGGGGGAAGAGAAAACTCCGGGCCCGTCGCCCCGCCCCGACCGGGATTCTGACGGTTTTCGTCAACGCAGGGACATACGCCCTGGCGGTGTGCCCGAGACTCGTCAGGGTCCCCTCCAGGATCTCCTTTCTTTTCCGGCAGGCGGAGCATGTGGCAAGATGCCCCCGCACTTCCTCCGCCAGGTCCTCCTCATCCACCACGGCCGTGACCAGGTCGTCTTGGTTCAGGTGGTACGATCCCTTTTTCGTCATGTTCACGATCCCTCCGTCCGCTCGAAGAGTTCATGTTCACCGGCGAGTTTCTTGATCGCTCTGTGCAGGTGTGTCTTCACCGTGCTCTCACTGCGTTTGAGCACGATGCTGATCTCGCGAATCTTGAGCTCATCGAAAAACCGCAACATGAAGACCTCTTTTTCAAGACGGGAAAGGCGGTCCATGAGTCCTCTGATCCGATCCCAGAATTCGCGCCTGAGAAGGATCTGCTCCACTCCGGCAGCAGGCGCCCCCTGTCCCACCGGGGCTTCTTCTCTTCTGCGGCGGGCGCTCTTCTCGAACAACATCCGAACCCGTCTTCTCCGATGGTGGTCCCGGACACTGTTCAGGGCGATGCGGTACAGCCAACCTCTCAGGTGACGCGGATCCTTCAAGCGCCCGATGTGCCGGAAGGCCTTGAGAAACACCTCCTGGGTGATATCCTCTGCGTCCATGGCCGAACCCGTGCGGAAATAGACCATCCGATGGATCTCTTCCTGGAAGATTTCCACGAGCCGCGCAAAGGCCTTGTCATCACCCCGAACCGCAAGCGCGGCTGGCGCTATCCAGGCGGAGGCTTCCCGTCCCCGTTCCGGGGTGATGGTGGGTTGAGGCTCCTGCTTCATATTCTTCTTGTGTGACCGCACCAAAGGGCCCAGGGGGATCTCACGCCGCTCATCCCACCCCTGAGACCTGCTCTGTGAATGAAGACGTTGGAGGAGAAAGAAACGTCGACATGTTTCCGGCCGGAGAGGCCACCGGGGGGCTGCTCGCCGTGCGCCTCAAGCCCCGCCGCCGGCCCACGTTGAGACCAGGCGCCGCCTCAAACCAGTAAACCGCTCGACGCTCCTGTTGTTCCCGATTCCCACGGCAAGGGCCTTTCTCGAGCCCACGAGGACCACCAGCCTCCGGCCACGCGTGACAGCCGTATAAATGAGATTGCGCTGGAGCATCACGAAGTGCTGAGTGAGGAGAGGGATGATGACCGCCGGGTACTCCGAGCCCTGGGACTTGTGGATGGACACGGCGTAGGCCGGAACGATCTCGTCCAGGTCTTCGTACTCATAGATGACCTGGCGGCCGTCGTAGAGGACCTCGACCTGCCGCGTTTCGGGATCAATTCGTGCGATGCGGCCGATGTCCCCGTTGAAGACATCCTTTTCATAGTTGTTTCGCAACTGCATCACCCGGTCCCGCACCCGAAAGCCTCGACTGCCCCTGCTGACCGCGTCGGGCCCTGGATTCAGGGCGTCCTGGAGTGCGGCGTTGAGGTTGTCCGCTCCCACGAGGCCGCGGTGCATGGGCGTGAGGACCTGGATGTCCTCCATGGGGTCCAGCCCGAACCGTCGGGGAATCCGTTTCGCCGCCAGTTCCGTGATGATCCGGAGGACCTGAGCCGGATCTTCCTGTTCGATAAAATAAAAGTCATCGCCTTTACCCCGGTCCGAGCCCGTATGAGGCATCTTTCCTTGGTTGATCCGGTGGGCATTGACGATGATCAGGCTTTGCCTGGCCTGCCGGAAGATTTCATTGAGGTGCACCACTGGTACCACGCCGGAATCGATGAGATCCCGCAGCACGTTGCCGGCCCCCACCGAGGGGAGTTGATCCCGATCCCCCACCAGGACCAGAGTTGCCCCATCCGGGACGGCCTTCGTGAGGTGATGCATGAGAATGGTGTCTATCATGGAGGCTTCATCCACCACCAGGAGGTCACATTCCAGCGGCCGTTCCCGGTCCCTCTGAAATCTCCGGGTCTTGGGGCTAAACTCCAGGAGACGGTGTATGGTTTTGGCCTGGAATCCTGTGGCCTCACTCATCCGTTTGGCCGCCCGGCCGGTGGGGGCCGCCAGGAGAATCCTCCGGGAGACCCTGGAGACGATCTTCAGCACCGCATCGATGATCGTGGTCTTCCCCGTTCCAGGTCCGCCGGTGATTATCAGGATTTTGTGATCCAGGACCCATTTCACGGCCTGTCGCTGTCCGGGGGCGAGCCTTATGGGCAATCGCCCCTGCAGCCAAGCCATGGCCTTGGAGGCGTCGATGGGTCGAAGGGACTTGGGAGAGCGGGCAAGTCGAACCAGACCTTCCGCAACACCGATCTCCGCTCTGTGGTATCCCGCCAGATAGACGGCCATATGGTCTCCGTGGCAGGTCTGCGGGTTCTCGTTCAGGTCTTCTATGACCACCACGCCCTCAGCGGCGGCCCTTCCCAGTGCGTCCCGCACCACCGCGTCTTCCACCTCCAGGAGTGCAGCACATCTCTTGATCAACCTTTCATAGGGATAATAGACGTGGCCTTCGTCCGCCAGACCCCGGAGCACGTGCAGGATCCCCGCTCCGGCCCGAAGGGGACTGTCCCTGGAAACGCCCAGGTTCCGCGCCACCCGGTCCGCAGTGAGAAAGCCGATACCGAAGATGTCCGAGGCGAGGCGATAGGGATTTTTTCGGATGGCCTGGATGGACCGGGAGCCATATCGCTTGAAAATCTTGGCCGCATGGGCGGAACCCATGCCATGGCTTTGCAGAAACACCATGACGTCACGGATCTCTTTCTGTTCCTCCCATGCCCTGGAGATCGTCTCGATGCGCTTCCGGCCGATTCCTTGCACCTCCGAAAGCCGCCCGGGTTCCTCCTCGATCACCCTAAAGGTCCGTGCGCCGAAGCGGGCCACGATTCGCCGGGCCATGACCGGCCCGATCCCCTTGATGAGCCCGGAGCCCAGGTATCTGCGCATCCCCTCCACGGATGCGGGTACCGAGGAGCGATGCCGCTCCACCCGAAACTGTTCCCCGTATCTGGGATGACGTGACCATTCACCCGTCATTTCAAGTACTTCTCCCACCATGGGTGAGAAAAGGTTGCCCACTACGGTGACGGGTTCGCTCCGGCCTTCCACACGGACCTTGGCGATGGTGTAGCCGTCCTCGTCGTTGGTATAGGTGATCCGTTCGATCTGTCCGCGAAGAGAGGTTTGCATGGCCGACATGAATGGGGGAAGGCGCCGGTCCTCCGAAGCGCTCCCGACCGAGACCGGTTCAACCACGCTCCGGCCGGGGGCATCGGAGGGGAGGCCTCCGTCAGAAAGCCAGATCCAGGACGTGGACCTTGCCTGTGTCCGTCTCCCGAACCTGGAGGCGGAGACTCCCGGCCGATTTGGCCTCACCCGGGAAAAAGATAAAGCCGTAAGCAAGGGTCTTAGGTGCGATGGCCCGGTTTTCCAGGGATTTCCCTCTCAAATCGGTGATGACGCTGCGCCTGGCCTCGTTGGAGCCATAGGCGTCGGCACCGCCCAGGGTGAAGCCCGCCGCCCCCCCCACGGCGGCTCCCTTCCCGGCCGTCGCCGCCACGTTCTGGCCGGTCACGATGCCCACGGCCGCCCCGATGATGGCACCCGCCGTGGCCCCCAGGAACCCGGAGTATGCTCCTTTCTTGAAAATCTGTTCCGTTTTTTTGTACCGCGTGGCCCGATCATAGGCCAGATCCCGGGACAGGACCGGCCAGAGGTTGCCTTCCCGATCTTCCAGGAATGTCTGGCTCGGAATGATTTCCAGGGTATGGGACCCCCGGTTGTCAAACACCACCTGGACGGGCAGCATCCCGGCACCTCGGATATCGAAGCCGAAGGCCTCTTTTGCCTCGGCCTTTTTCACGTAAGCGCGAGCGGCCACCCTGGCGCCCGCCACTTCGGTGGCGTTGGGATAGGCGCCCGGCGCCTTGAACGGCACGGGCTTGACGCGGTAACTCTCGGCGCATGCGCCAATAATCAGCAGGGCGCCCAAGACACCAGGAATCAACCATCTTTTGTTCATGAAACACCTCCGGTCAAAGGCATTCGCCCGGCGACCTGATCGAATGCCGTTAAATTCAAATTTTTGGAATGAATGCCGATAGAAGTATCACACGATTCGAAAGGAAAGGCAATCCGCCGATTGTACTCAAACTCGGCCGGAATCAGGAGGTGACAGATCATGGCCGGGGCCGCCGCCGGCACCCACCCTTTCAAGACCACCAGGACCGTCCATCT
>JAFDIS010000155.1 GCA_019307945.1 Deltaproteobacteria bacterium
ATGAGGGGCAACGCATTTGCAAGTAGCGTGACCGAGGCTTCTACCTGGGCCACCGACCGCATGGAGCAGTTGGTGAACCTGTCCTGGACGGACCCGAACCTTCAGGATGCCGACGGCGATGGTGCAACGGGGATCAACGACACGGGGTTCGACAACGACCCCACCACGCAGGCGGACGCAGATTTCCAGGTCATCCAGGGAAGATACTCCATTTTCTGGAATGTTGCGGACAACCAGGTGATCAACAACACGAAGACGGTGAACGTGATCGTCACCTGGACCGATCACGGTGTCGGAAAGTCTCTTAACTTTCAACGTGTAATCCCGAGGGTTTTGTAATGATGAGACGTGCCGAGGAGAAAAAGGCGCGGACGGGCGCCTTTCTGGACCAGGAGGGCTCCGTGCTCGTGGTGGCCCTCATGATGCTGGTGCTCCTGACCATCATGGGAGTATCCGCCACCACCACGAGCGACATCGAAGTTCAGGTGGCGGGAAACGAGCGGTTTTACAAGGTGGCCTTTTACAATGCCGACAGCGGCATCTACACCACGCCCAAGCTCATCTCCCTGTGCCTGGACAACGGAGCCGAGCAGACGGTGTCGGCCATTTCGTATCAGGGGACGGCCGGCACGTTTTACCGGGAGATCATGGGCTACGACGCGCATGATTCGACGAGCGATATCCGGTTCACGTTCGGTAATCACAGCGTGGACGTGGACGTGGCCCGGACCTCGGCCGGCAACATCGCAGGGGGGGGCGTGGAGTTTGCGAGCGGTGCCGAGGGCATAGGCGTGGGCTCAGCGGGCGGCGTGGCCATTTTTTACGACATGTTGTCGCAGGGGACCGGGCCCAATTCGTCTCTCGTGGAGCTGGACGCCGTGTACCGGAAGGTCCTGGGCGTTGCAGGAGGTTTATGATGTCTATGATCATGAAAAAAGCCGCGAAAACATGGATCGTGCTGTTCTGCCTGTGGCTCGGGGCCGGCATGGTCTCTGCCGCGGAGCCCGACATGACCGATTACACCGCCTATCCCATCTTCTTGGCCCAGTCGGTCAAGCCCAACATCCTGGTGATCCTGGATAACTCGGGCAGCATGAATTATGCCGCCTATGGTACATGGAACGGCGACCCCGGAATTATCACCGACGCCCCTTATGCAGGCGAGGGCCATTCGGCAACCATTGATGTGCAAGTGTCGGCCTCGGACGACGACGCGGAGGAGACGGCGGCAGGGTACACGTACAACCACACGGACCTGGACCTGGGCAATGTGACCGTGCCCACGGTGGGGGTGAGGTTCCAGAACCTGACCATCCCCCAGGGGGCCACCATCAGCAGCGCCTACATCACCTTTGAGGCGAGCTCCGATCACACGGAGGCCACCACGCTGATTTTTCATGGCCAGGCCATAGACGACGCGCCCACATTCGACATCGGCAGCACGGACAGCGACGTTTCGAGCCGTACGGACACCAGCGCCTCGGTTACTTGGTCCAGCGTGCCTTCCTGGACGTCAGGCACCACCTACCAGACGCCGGACCTTTCCTCCATAGTCCAGGAGATCGTGGACCGGAGCGGGTGGACCTCCGGGAACGCCATGGTCTTCAAGATCACGGGGACCGGGATTCGGGAGGCCAGGGCCTACGAGGACAGTCCCAGCCACAGCCCCAAGCTCCATGTGGTATACACGGGAGTGCGCTATTACGGCTATTTCGACCCGGACGCCATGTATACCTACAACGCCTCCAATACCCGTTTTGAGCGGGACAGCTCCGGGGACTGGAGCGGCAACTGGCTCAACTGGCTCTGCATGCGGCGAATCGACGTGGCCCGGAAAATCCTGGTGGGGGGGGCCGCCACGGTCAGGGACGGCAGCGGAAGCACAACCCTGGTGGCGGACGATCACTCCAACCAGCCCTCCCGGTACTGGTGGCGAAACTTCGACGACTCGGCAGCCCCCCATGTCTCGCCCTACCACGGGACCTACAACTATGCTCCGGCCTACGGAAGGCTCTATGTCTACGACAGCTCGTGGAATTATGTCTCCCGGTACGAAGTGCGTGTGGCCAAGAACGACACGGACGAGCCGGACGATTTCCTGGACGGCAACGTGGTGGGAATCCTGCAGCGGGTTGGCGACCGGGCCCGGTTCGGGCTGGAGTTCTATAACTCGTCGGAAGGAGGCCGGGTGGTCCAATACGTGGACAGCAACAACATGTCGGCCGTGGTCAGCGCCATCGAGACCCGCAAGGGAGACACCTGGACGCCTCTGGCGGAGGCCTTTTACGAGGGCGTGCGCTATTTCAGGCAGGAAGCACCTTACTATTATTCGTCTGACTACACGGTGAGCAATACCTGGGACCCTTACTACTGGAACGACACGGGCGATTTCGTGGAGTGCGGCAAGAGTTTTGTGCTGCTCATCACGGACGGTGAGAGCACCCAGGACCTCAATATCCCCTCGAGCCTCCAGGACTACGACAACGACGGGAACGACCCGGGGCCCCGTTCATCTGCGGCCAACAGCTACGGCTCCGACTACCTGGACGACGTGGCCCTCTGGGCCCATACGAACGACATGAGGAGCTTGGACGGCACCCAGACCATCAGCCTGTACACGGTCTTCGCCTTTGGACGGGGATCCAATTCCCTGAAGGACGCGGCCAAGAACGGAGGCTTTACGGACAAGAACGACAATGATGTGCCGGATCTTCAGGCCGAATGGGATGAGGACGGGGACGGCGTACCGGACAATTACTTCGAGGCGGAAAGCGGTTACATCCTGGAACAGAGGATACTCGAGGCCATTACCGACATCCTGAAGCGGGCGGCGGCGGGTACCGCCGTCTCGGTGCTGGCCACCACGGGAGAGGGCGAGGGCAACGTGGTCCAGGCCTATTTCAGGCCTTCCATAACCTCGGGCCTCGACGAGATCCGCTGGGTGGGGTATCTGCAGTCCCTATGGGTGGATACTTACGGGAACCTGAGAGAGGACACGGACGGGGACCTCTCCCTGGACGAGGAAACGGACAAGGTGATTTCCTATTTCGTGGACAGTACCACCGGGGATACGCGGATCAAACGGTACGACGTGAGCGGCACCACGCCCTATCCTTCCGAGGACGATCCTTATGAAACGGTGGAGATGGATGAAATCCACCCCCTGTGGGAAGCGGGAAGCCTTCTCGCAGAGCGGGATCCGGATGACCGCAAGATCTTCACCTTCCTGGACAAGGACAAGGATGAGACGGTGGACGAAACCACGGACAATCCCCTGGACCATGAAGGCGAGGTGGTGAGCTTTGATTTGACCTCGGCCGACGACATCAAGCCCTACCTTGGAGTGAAGGACACCACCACCTGGGGGTACTTGGGCTCCACCCACGACACTCGTGTGACGAACCTGATCAATTACATCCGGGGTGAGGACGTCAGCGGCCTTCGAAAGCGGACCATCGACGGCGAAGTGTGGAAACTGGGCGACATCGTTCATTCCACGCCGGTTTCCGTTTCCAAGCCCCCTGACAATTATCACATCATTTACAGCGACGAGTCCTATCAGGCTTACTACGACGCGTTCAAGGACCGCGAGACGGTGATATACGTGGGTTCCAACGACGGCATGCTGCACGCCTTCACCTCGTGGCAATACACGGACAGCGGCGTTTCCCGCTACTTTGCCAGGCCTTCGGAGGCATCCGACACGGAAGAGATCGGCGACGAACTCTGGGCCTACATCCCCCAGAGCCTCCTGCCCCATCTCAAATGGCTGCCCTCGGAGGATTACACCCACGTCTACTACGTGGATTTGAAACCCAAGGTCTTCGACGCCAAGATCCTGGACGACGACACCCACTACACGGACGCAGACAGCGACGACAACTGGGGTACCATCCTCCTTGCCGGACTGCGCATGGGCGGAAAGCACATCAGCGTGTCGGATGACTTCGATGACGGCTCCGGCACCACGGTGAGCGAGACCCGCCATTTCTATTCCAGCTATTCCTGCCTGGATGTGACCGACCCCAGAAACCCGAGGCTCCTGTGGGAGAGGTCCTACGACGACCTGGAATTGACCACCACCTTCCCGGCCGTGATCAAGGTCAAGGAAAACTGGTTCGCGGTGTTCGGCTCGGGGCCGTCGGATTATGACGGCACCAGCACCAAGAGCGGGCATGTCTTCGTGGTGGATCTCAAGACCGGTGAGCCCTACAAGAACGGCACGAACGATTGGCTCTTCGACTCGGGTGTATCAGAGGCATTCATGAGCGCCCCTGTCTCCATAGACAAGAACCTCAACTACAACGTTGATGCGGTATACCTGGGAGAGACGTCCTTTGATTCCGGCACCAGCACCTGGAAGGGCAGGCTTTACAAGATCGCCATTCCCTGGGTGGACGGGGGCACTTACGATGGGATCGACCCGGACAACTATGTGGACGACCCAACGGACAGCTCGGACCCCTGGGTCTTCGCTCCCCTCTTCAACGCGGAAAGGCCCATCACTTCTCCGGTTGCCATCAGCATCGACACCTTCGACAATGTCTGGGTTTACGTGGGATCGGGTCGATACCTGAGCGAAGCGGACAAGACCAACACGGACACCCAGTACCTCTTCGGCGTGAAAGACCCGTTCTTCAACGAGGACCACACGCCCACGGGCCTTTACGGGGACGACTACTACCACAAGTACGACGTGTCCCTGGAGCTGACCCATTCGGACCTTTTCGACGCGGACGACTACGTGATCATCGAGGGGGGCGACGTCTACCTCACGGACGGGACGACTTTCGGGGACTTTGATCAACTTCTGAGTGACGCGCGAGAGAAGGACGGGTGGCGGAGGACCCTGACCCTCAGCGGCGAGCGGGTGATTACCAAGTTCGCGGTTTTGGGCGGCATCGTGTTCACACCCTCCTTTGTGCCCAATGCGGACATCTGCGGCTACGGGGGCGACAGCTACCTTTACGGGCAGTACTACGAGACCGGCACGGCCTTTTATAAGCCTGTGTTCACCCAAGGGACGGAGACCGTGACCATCCAGGGCCAGAGCATGGAGCGGGTCAAGGAGAAGATCTCCCTGGGAGCCGGTAAGGCCTCCGCCGTGGGCGTTCACGTGGGTGCCGAGGAAGGGGCCAAGGGATTCATCCAGCAGAGCACGGGGACCATCGTGAAAGAGTCTCTGAATCCCGCTTTCAACATCAAGAGCGGCCTGCGTTCGTGGCGGGAGAGG
>JAFDIS010000059.1 GCA_019307945.1 Deltaproteobacteria bacterium
TCTCATCCAACTCCCAAGACGGACAGCTCAGGGCCCGGATGCTGGACCGCCAACAGCCTCCTCCCCCGACCATTTTCCGCTGGAAATCCCGATCCTTTTGTGCTAAATTAATGTTTTATTTTTCAAGCGCCCATAGCTCAGCTGGATAGAGTGACGGACTACGAATCCGTAGGTCGCAAGTTCGAATCTTGCTGGGCGCGCCAAATAAAATCAAACACTTAGGCCACTCACAAGGTGGCCTTTTTCTTTGCCTGAGAGGCCAGGGTGCGTATAGGGTGCATTTGGGCGCAAAAAAAATTACTTACTCACCGCTTCCGAGTTCGGGGCCGTCTTGGAATCAAGCTCATCCACCTGGGACTTGTGGGACCCCGGCATCCAGTGAGTGTATATGTCCAAGGTAATCTTTACGCTACTATGCCCTAATTGCTTGGATACGTCTAGAATGTTGTGTCCTGCTTGGATTCTCAAAGTTGCGTATGTGTGCCGAAGGTCGTGAATCCGGATCTTTCGTAGACCTGCTTTTTCCAGAGCCTTATGAAACACCCGATTCCTCACGTTGTTAATGTCAATGGGGTTACCCTCACGGTTGAAAAACAGGGTTTGCGGGGGTTCGCCCCATCCCTTGGTAAGCGTAATCTTTTTCCGCCTTACAAGGTAGCGCTTGAGCACTTCGGCAAGCTCGGGGGACATATCCACACGCCTTGACTTACCGCTCTTGGGGGTCAACACTTCCCCCGCTGAATACGCCCGCCGAACCTCGATGAATCGCCCATTGAAATCCAGGTCGCCGGGCTCAAGGGCCTTGGCCTCGCCTAATCTCATTCCTGTTCTCAGAAGGGTCAAGAAAAGGGGGTAATACCATGCGTAATGTTTTCTGAGGGTCTCTTCAAGTTTTGCCTTTTCCTCCCACGTTAGGGGGTTAACGTCAAACCCGACACGCTTATTCTTGATCAACCGCCCTGTCCCCAACGCAGGGTTGGCGGTTATGATCTCATCGTCCAGGGCCTCCCGAAAGATCGCCGACAGGTAGGACTTAAGATTTCGAACCGTAGAAGGACTAATCCCCTCTGACTGCTTTCGCGTAATGAAATCCTTGATGTCGCTTCGGGTGACCTCGTCCAGGCGCTTGCTCCCGAAGTACGGCAAAATATGCTTGTCCAACGCTCCACGATATGACCGTCTCGTAGTTGGCTTATGATTCATCGCAGAGTAAGTTTTCATGAACCGCTCGGCGTATTCCTTGAACGTCGGCACTGGTTTTTTCTCCTCGAACCCGAACGTCCCCAACTGTATCCGTGCCCGGATCTCGGAAGCCACCCTTTCAGCCGCGCGCCTGTCCCCCACCTTCCTGGAGGTTCGCTTCCCGTTCTGGGATATAAAAACCCACCAAGGCTGGCCTTTTCCTCTTACCTTTTGCCTGACCGTAACGCCCATCAAAGCCCCTCGCTTTCTCCCTGGTTTTGGTTTACCCCCGGGGCAGGGTGCCAGGGTCGCACCTTTTCGGCTCCGGATGCCTAGCCCCCGGGGGCGGGGTGTGGGTCCATTTTAGACCCCAACAGGGGTTCAATCAAGACAGGACCGCCCCCTAGCGTCGCCACTAGAGGAACCTTCAGCGTTCGTTTCTTTGATTCGTGTTGTCATTGTCCTGTGGTTTGGGGATTGCTTTTCGCGTAAGCAAATGTTATACTATGTTAACAAAGTATACATTCAATGTCAACCGAAAATCTTGTATCATGGAGGTATGGAATTGATAGCTATTAGAATTCCCGAAGAAATGAAGAAAAAACTTGAGGTCTTGGCAAGAGAAGACCACAGGTCCCTGTCAAACCTGGTCCGTCTTATCCTGATACAGTGGCTAGAGAAGCACGAAAAAGAGAGCGAAAACAAATAAGTCGGGTCTGCTGGGTCTGGCTCACGTTTGTTCTAGGGATTGAGCTCCTTTCCTCACCGACTACCGCGTGTCAGTTTAAGGTGACACGAGTCTATGACGGGGACACGGTTCTTGCCCGGGCGAACGATCTAGTCATCAAGGTTCGGTTGGTTGGGATTGACGCTCCGGAAGTGTCGCACGGAAAGCGAAAACCCGGCCAACCATACGGAAGGAAGGCGCAGAAGTTTCTCGCATCGCTTGTATTGAACAAGACGGTTGAGATTCGAGCCTATGGCCTAGACCGTTATAACCGTGTCCTCGGGGTCCTGGTATTAAACGGAAGGGACATCAACCTTGAGATGATCAAGGCGGGCCTCGCGGAAGTCTACCGGGGAAGACCGTCCAGAGGGTTCAACGCAACTCCCTACCGCGAAGCAGAGGAACACGCGAAGAAAACAAGGACCGCCAGAAACAGGAGCGTCCGTTAACAAACTCGTGCCTTTGGAGATCAAGACTCTACACCAGATGCACTATTCAGGCTCTTCGCAACCGAAATCGTCCAAAAATGGTTCGTTGGGAATATCTGGTGGAGAAATGGTTTGATTTGCTACGTTTGGGTCGTAGGTGACAATCTTATCAAGATAAGAAAGGGTATCAACGACCAAGTAGGCGTTATCATTTATTTTTCTAATCATTTTCTCTTGCCTTTCTTTGCGGGCTTTTTAAAGAAGAAATCCTTCATTTTTCCGTTTTGGTCTTCATTTTTAGTAACAATGGTCATTATTTCATCCTCTTCTAGTTCTTTATATCCATTCTTTACTGTAATTTGGGCCATCCGAATAGGCCCGCCAACTTTTGGGTCTTGAGTAGCAGTTTCTTGAATCAAAAAAGCGGCTAGACTTTTGATATGGGGCAACTTCATTTCAGGGTTGTAGAACCTGTGAATTAAGTACGTTGCGTATTGAGGTACCCCGGCTAACATGTGTCCGGATGTGCACAACTGAGGTGCAAAATCCAGATTAGATGAAAGCAGATAAATTTTTTTGTTTCCGTTGCCTCGCTTACCATATCCAGCAAGAATAAAAGTCATAGTTGGCCTTTGATCAACAATTGGTTGCCCGTGGGAGACAAAAGGTTTTTCACCAAACCATTCTTGAAATGTGGATCGGGAAAATTTAAAAAACTCTTGAACAATTTCCTCTATTCCAATGACGTCCTCCCCCTCTAACCTCTTTGTGAAAGAGTAAATAAGCTGGTTGTTCAACTCAGCCGAGCCTGCGGTTGCGATCCCACAGTATTTACTCAAACTGAAAATTTTTTTATGGACATCGTTAATCGCTGTCAAACCCCTTGGGTCACCTATGGTACCACGACTATCAGATGCAAGAATCAGACCGTCTTTCCCTTCAAGGGCAGCAATTAAAGTCATAGCGTATCCCCCCCAGAACCAAAATGAGGTAATTTGAATAAACAAGACAAAATAGCTGGAAGTTTCTAGAAGTTGCGCATGTTTCGTTTTTGTAGAATTTCGGTTTCCTTCTTTCCGTCTGTGCAGTAAACTTTTAGGTGTCTATTGGTTGCCTATTTGACTATGAGATATTTTGCGTGGTCCGGTTACCTGCAGTGCCTAGGTGGCGGAATTTCATTTCTTTTGATCTGTCGATATACTGACACCACTACATATCTTTTTCTCATATAAATGATTGGAATGTGAGTCAATGAAAATCATTAGGGAGCCTTAATGGGCTGTATAAGTATACCACGCAGCGATGTATAATAATAGGTTCGCGCACCGCTGAATGGGCTTGAGCGATTTTTGGAGTACCCAGGCTAAGTTCCGGTTGGGTTTCTTATCAGCAGCAGCAGAACACCCCGCTTCGTTTCTCCCGTTACGGGATTTGTTTTCTTGGGCGACTTATCCCCTCTTCCGGTGGGGGATTAGGACGCCGCCAGAAGGCTATTCAATTTTTAAAGAACTACGCGGGAACAATATCAGACCCGCCTGCCATACTTGCGCCAATAACTCTCACGCTTTCTTGCCGCCCTCCGCCTTTTCTAGTTTCGCGCTTCACTGAGTTTCGTATACGAACCCCGCCGCCTGACCTCGACAACTATCTCTTCACTGCGACGCTGAAACCTGCCTATAGCAGACATTAGATCACCATTATTCACTCGGACGTACAATCCACCTTCTCCCCGCGGCAGCCGTTTTAGTTGGCTCTATGTGGCCTTTTTCTAGCAATACGGCCACAAAAACACTCTTGTCAACAACCGATATCCGATAGGCGAACAGAGGGCACAGGATAGCTGTACACTTTGAGACCTCGCGGACGTTCCCCGCCATGCACCAGGCGCAGAAAACACGGATCACCCGGGCTCGCTCCTTGGCGTCCTGTTTGCCTGTGCCCATTCGGTATGAATGCAATGGGCAGTCCGTAAAAGTACAATTAGAGACCTCTACATATGACCACCCAGAGCAATTAAGACACCGCTCACGGATAGCCCTGCGCCGGTTCAAGTTCACAACTGTCGTTCCGTCTTTGCTTTGTATCTCAACAATCACAACCAATGCCCAAGCCATGAAAAAAGTTTTTGGGGCTGGCAGAGGCCCCGATGGGTTGCCGCCCCAGGTCAAAGGAGATCCCGCGCTTTTCGGGGATAATGTGCATGCGGGGCGCGGGACGCTCGGAGCACACGCTTGTATGCCCGCACACACTCCCCTTTCCCATTCCCCTTGGTTAATCGTCGTTCGGGGGGTTGCCGTACCTCACCTCCACCTCAACCGGTTCATCGCGAAAGGAAAGGTGCGGGTTTCTTATCCTACTCTCACGATCCTGGTGAGATGAAACCCATAAAGAATCACCCTTCGCGTTTGTTGAAGGCGTGTCGCTTTTGTCATCCAGCACACCCTTGGGTAAATCGGGATTCATCTGCGTCAGGCTCTTTGTCCGCTTCAGGCCTTCCCTCACCCGCCGCCCGGCTTCCTTGATCCGCTCCACGCTGTATGGGTCGTTTTGGTAGTCAACGGGGATCCGTGCCAGCTCCGCACCTATCAAGTCGCCGTGTTCGCGAAGATCAGGGTTCTTGTCGAAAAACTGGCGTTCAGTCTGTGTAAGCATTTTCTGCAAATGCAGCGCCTCAGTCCGGTTGATCATATCCGCAAGTTGGCGGTCGAGGATCGGGTCCGGCTGATTCATCATGCCTTCTGTCTCGCTGTAACTATCATCATTCATCGCCTTCTTCTCCTTCCCGTTGAATCTCCTCACGCCTCAGTCTCGGTCCTTCGCGAATCATATCACGGAATTTACGCTCCTCTGATAACCTAGATCGCCGTTGCTTCGTAACCACCTCGTTCCTAAGTCCCAGGTAGTCAGTGGCTTTTTCTGCCGCAATGACAAGGTTCTCCTCGAACTTCCCGCGTGGGTTCTCTGCCTGCGCCCGCTGAAACATTGAAAACAGGACTGGCTCCTTGCCCTGGAGATGGGGGGCGTTGTTTTTAATGTACTCTGCCGCATATTCGCGATAGTATGCGCCCTTGTCTGTATCACCTTTCATGACATCCCTGTACGTGGCTGCCATGGGGCGTAATATGTTCTGTCGAAATTCCGCGTCGTCAATCAGCTCGTCCAGGTCGTCATACTCCGACCCATCATCCGACGCGATGGAGTCCAGCTCTTCCTCTGACAAGCCCGCCAGTTCAAGTTTGCGTTTGAGTTCTTCATACTTTCTGTTCTCCAGCCTCTCTTTTACGTCCCGCTCTAGTTCATCGTCCGGTACAACGCCCGAGACTTGCATGTCCGGGTGTATAATCGCATCTTCCATGGTTTTAATTATCCTCCGTATCCGTGGGCACCGTAGTTCGAACGTCATCCGCGCTCTTATACTCCGTAATCTTAATGCCCTTGAGATTGTTTTTCATGTTCTGACCAGCAGGTGCACGCCCAGGAAAGGGCTTTACGCCCCCCACCTTCACGGCCCCGGGAACGCCCTGGGATCCAGGTTTAACTTTCACTGCGCCACTACCTCTTTTCTTACCTTTCTTGATCATTTCCATTTGCTCTTACCTCCGTCTATTTTGTTTCCACCACGCCTCACCAATACTCTGAACCGGCCCAAAGTCGTCCGGGCTCACATTCGGCGTGTTTCCTGTGTTGTATGTAAACACCTCGTCAACTCGTCTCACCTTGAAACTCGCCGCCGGTCGCCAAGACTTTGGAATCCGACAGGTCGGACTCCGGAATTCCTCATCGGCAGTCATTTGTGATTCACCTCCTTCCTTAATGATATGTGTTAACTTCCGGGATCCCGCCATCATCAACTTTTGGCAACCTCAGCCTGATACCAGTCCCCGCATACGCCGCGAAAGAGAGAGCCTTCAACGCGCTCGGGTTTTGACTCAGAAGGTGACGACACTCGCTGTTGATTCGCAATAGCCCTGATGCAATCTGAGAGCGTAACAACCCATTGAGATAATCTTCACCACCGCCCCGGCCGTTCCCTATCGGCAAGGGAAGAATCACCGGGGCTTCAACCTCGGGGTCCCTCAACCAATTGCGGCGACGCTGCCTGCCCACGCGCCGCCGGTAAATCTCTGAAAGCAGGTTGGTAGACTCCCCCGCAAGGTCACGGTCCCCAGGGGCGCACCAGAACACAGAGACAGAGTATTTATCACTGTATTCAACAACGGCCTCCAAAAGGGAGCGGTAGTTCCGCTCAAGGTGCTCGTCCACAACTTCGATCAGCGCGTCGTCGCTATACGTCCAGGGGCCAGGGTTGATACCACTGGTAATGCTGCGAAACGGTTCAAGGTCGGTTGGAATATCAACCCCACCGCTTACCTCGTGCTCTGTCGGTCGGTAGGTTTCGCCTGCGATGAGAAAATAGCCTTCCGGAACACCGCGAGGAAACTCCAGGGCCCCAAAAAGCGGCCGATAATAAAGCCGATCACTCACCACCACGCGATCCGGTTGCAATTTCACTTTGACGTCAAGCATGACCCGCCCCCTCTTCGAAACGGAATAAATTGTCCCCCGTCAGATCCCAGAAAAACGAGTCCGTCGTCCCGCACTTGAAAGCCGCAAGGGCAATACAAACCGCAAAGTCGTCGTGACGGCCGGCAAGTCTCGCATGACCGATTTGAATGTTTCCTGATGGGGTGACCCGGGCCTCTAAGCCCTTCAGCTCCCCAATGCTGTCGGGGTGGTCAAGAAGCTCAATGCTCCCCTCCATAATGCGATGCTTGAGGGTTGAAAAGATTTCCCGCTTGAATCCCGTGCTAAACGGACTCTCAAGAAACGTAATCCCTCGCTCTCGAAAACCCTGCCTGACAGGTTCCGAACAATACTGATCACCGTGAACAAGGCCGCAGTGATATACTCGCAGCGTTCGGCAAATCTCATCTAACGTAGACGCCAAATTAACCGGCTCCTTCTTCGTTCCGTGCCAGGCTGAGATATAATCAAAGATGACTCGTCCGTCGTCGTCGCGGTGACAAATGCCGAATGTGAAAGCGTCGCTTTTAAATGCCACATCCACTGCGGCCGTATAAACAAACTTGCCGTGATAAGGGAGTATCTTGCGCTCAGGAATTACACACGCATCAACAGATTCAGATGGCAAAAAATCACTGATGGAATCGGAAAATTCCGCCAGGTATTCCCTCTTGTACGAGTCAGGGTCCCGGCGTTCTTCCTGGCGTAAAAAACTGTTCGAAACGGTCGGGTTCATCACCTTGGTCGGCGCACGCCAGACGAGCACCGGCGCATTTGAATCTGCGTAGTAGTTCTTGAAATCCTCCCATAATACGCCCTGCTTCCAGAATGGAGTTGAGATCTTCACCAGCTTACTATTCGCGAACGTAGCCTGCGCCGGGCGGATCGCCTCCAAGATCTGCTTGTCCACGTTCTGTCCCTCCACGCGAAGGAAAGCGGCCTCATCAACTATCGCAAGAGGGATCGAAAATCCGCGAAGCGTACGATACGAACAGGGATAAGACCCGATCACTATGTTGTTCCGGAAGTGAATCTCCTCCGCATACGTGGCTGCAACCATGCTGGATAAAAGACGCGATGATTCCACCTTGCCGCGAACGTAAGAGAGAATAAGCCCCGCCTGCTTTTTGTTTACGCTGATAATAATTATATACGCCTTCTCCCCCATACTCAGATGCCGCTCGTGGCCGCCCTGCAACGCCTCAAACAACGCGACGTTGCTTGCAATTCGATCACTCTTGCCAGACCTACGACCGCAAATTAGCGTGGCCTCCCTGTACGGCCGCGCGTGGTACTCCTCCAACCCCGTGCACCGCTTGTAAACGTCCAGCTCACGCTTGCTGAGTTCAAGACCATAAAACGCCTTCAGGGCGGCCGTCTGCGCTATGGATAACTTTTGCCCGATCAGGTTTTTATCCCGTATGAAGTCAATAATGTTCACTACCGCAAACCTTCCCTAGTCCACGTCCCCGTTCACCAGTGGGCCTGTATACGTTGTTTCAGAAAAATGTTGTGTCATTGTGCGTGAGGCCTAACCCATAAAATGACCATGTCGAATTCCCGATTTCGGGTCCGGGGGGTCCCCACGGCCTTCCTGGAACGTGTTTTTTCTGCCTGCCTGGATGCTCCCCCCTTGCTCCTGGCCCTGGTGTTGCCTGGTCCTTCCTGCGCCCGTCGTCCCGGCCCCGGGTTCCTGGCCCTGTCCACTGACACGACGCGAAAGAAGAAGGGGGCGCCACCGTCTCGCATGTTGTCTGCATCGTGCGCCGGCACCTGGTCCCGGTCCTGACCATTCATTGATCTTGCATCGTCTCCTGCGTCCTGCGTGTGATGGACGTGGGACATGCTGTTTTGTTTCGTCACATACGCGCCCAAAACCCGCCCATGTTGCGACTTTTGGCCGGACGCATACTTCTTGACACAGGGGGCTCATTCCTCGCCATCCTCCGGGGCCGTGGCGTCGTCACACGCACACACACAGGGCCTTTGTGAACACTCGGAACACCCACACCCGGGAACCGCACCCGATCCGTCTTTGTTCGCACAGGCTTTGCCTGAAGGAGCAACCTCAACGTCAATAGGTCCCGCGTCCTTCTCCTGCGCCTTGTCGCGTTTTGCAGGCTTCAGGCTCGCAATGTACTTTTCGTAATCAATGCCCTGTGGGTCTGCTTGCTTGCCTAAATCCTGCAGGGCACGGAGGTTGAGACGTAGACTATTACTCCAGGCCAAATACTCCCTTCCCAATGCGGGAAGCAATGAGCCCTCCTTGGTGACGATGCTCTTCTGCCTCAACGCCCACTCGGCCATGCGAGATAGCACCGCGATTTGTTCGCAAACATGGTCTAAGAGAATACCTTGAGACGTGTTTGGCCGTCCGCCCATGTCTTCCAACAACCCCCTGCGAGCCTCGGTGACGTATTTGCCCGTTCTGGTTCGTAAATCAATCCAGGATTCTCCCCGGGCGATCGCCTTTACGAGGGCTTTCCCGCCGTGTTTTTGACGGTTATGCCGAACTTCTCTTTCCCTTTTCATCACATGAACCTCAAGTTTTGCTCGATCCACTCGTCTAGCTCATGTCTATCCAACCAAATCTTTGACCTAGGCCCCCGCTGAATACACCGTAACTCCTGTTGGTACAGGAGCTCGCGCACGCTATCGACAGACCGACCCAGGTACACGGCGGCTTCCTTTAAAGTCAACAACCTCGGACGCACTCCATTTTTCTTGTCCAATTTGCACCTCCCCGGCACCCAAATACCGTGTCCGTTTTATTTCTGCTGTTATTTTAGCCTGTTACCTTGCCTGACCTTCGGACTGATGATCCGATTTAGCCCTTCAGGGCGTCCATTACCTCATCTACAATGCCGTTGATATCCTGCCTGGTTGTGATCCTAAAGTTTTCCACCCAAGCGTCAAATTCATCTTTTCTGACCAGAATTTTCCCATCCAGCTTGAAGGCGGGAAGACTTCCGCGGTTGATGTATCCACGGAGACTCGACACGGACAGGCTTGCATACTCAGCAAGCTTTCTCAGGTCTAGATATCCGTCCGTCTGCCTTCTTCCGCCTTTCATGGTTTAATTGATCCACCCCCTAACACGAGGAATACTGCGTACGTTAAAACGTACCTCAAAGCGCACAACCTATTCTCACCACCTCAACCCTTCCTGGATCACAATGCATTGTAACCATTGAGAATCTTTTGCCTCTCTGTGCCATTGACAGGCTGCTAGACCAATGTTTTCCGCCTTCCCGCAAGCGCCAGGGGAATGCTGGGTTTTGGCGGTATTTCTCGTCCCAAATTCTTTCAGTTGCATTCCCTGGCAACGCCGCGCCCCCTCTTGGGAGAGAACGCGAAAGGGGAGAGACGCCCAGCACCCGCCGCACCGTGAATTTGTAAACCTGTAAACTGTAGACCTGTAGACTGTAAACAAGTCCCCGTCCCATATGCGTCCCATGTGTGTCCCATATAGCCAAGTCTGTAAGTACTTGAAATCATTGGTCCCGTCCCATCAGTCCTATATGTCCCATCAATTTTTGAATTCGTCAGAAATTTGTATAAAGAGAGCCTTGTTATGCTGTTGTTTTTGTAGTTCTGAAATTTCTGACGTATAAACATATGGGACATATGGGACATATGGGACATGGTCAGTAATTTCAACAAGTTAGCCCCTTCGGTTGATGGGACATGATATGGGACTTGATGGGACATATGGGACATGGTCGTCATTTTTCCTCCCAGTCGATTTTCAAGCCGATATGGCCCTCGAAAGCCGCCCGACATTGTTCTAGGTCAGGGATTTCATATCCCCACTTTCTCACGTCGCCGATGACCGGCCGGCCCCTTTTCACGCCCGCGGGCCAAAGGGTTTTCAACTCGCGAATGAACACTTTATTGGTTAAGGGATGCCGATTTTTCACCGTTTCGCAAAATTCTATGTAGCGGTTATACAATTCGTCCGTGGGGATCCACTCACCGAAGATTTCCCCGTCGCCGTCCGTTAATGCCTCAACCCAAAATTTCCCGACAGTCCCCATTGTGCGCAAAACTTGATCAACGAGAGCGTCCGTCTTGGGGAAGTTGTTGGGGTCAAAGCCCGTGAGGTCATAATTCTGAAGCAGGTGGAGAAGGGCACCCACGCCGTCGTTCGACATTTCGTCGAAAATGGCCTTGAAATATTGACGGTTCCCCACTTTTTCGCCGCTCACGTCGATCACGCAAAACCGACGTTCCAGAGGTCCGGCAGGCACAACCCAATTGTTATTCGACGCAATGATAAAATTTGCGTGGTTGCGAACCTGAAACAGGTCTTTACCTTTAAGTTCAATATTGACCACGTCCTCGGTGATAAGACCCTTCAGCACGCCTTCCGCCTGCTTATCCCCAGCCCAAAACCCCTCGTCGACGTACACAAGGAGCGCGTCTTTCAAGGCACTATTGAACCGGCCGACCACATGGTTTTGATTTGTCACGTGGATAAAATGCTTCCCGAATATCCGGCCGAAGCCCTGAACGAAACAGCCCTTGCCTGCCCCTCGCGGTCCCCGAAGGACAAGTGCGACTTCACTGCGTCGTTTTCCCAGGTGCTGGACCTTCCAAGCCATCCACTCAACAACGTACTTAAACAGCTCTTCATTCCTCCGGGCGATTACATCATGAATGTGGCACAGATATTTTTCACACCTGCCCTTCGCGTCCGGTTTGACTGCCAGGCCCCTGAATAGGTTGTAGGCCCCAGAGATTTCTTTTCGCGAAGGCTCGAACACCAGCCCGTTTTCGTATGTGCGCCTGTGTTTATTTTCAATCCACAGCTTGGCCACGGGGGCGGGCTCGGTAACTATCTCCCCGTTTCTCTCCTTTTCAACAGGGATCTTTCTGTTGGCGTATCGCGTCTTGAAGTCGGCAACGGTCGATAAGGTGATATCAGGCCGACCATGGATCGGGTCTGCAATTTCATTGAGAATACAGCATCGGCCGCCAACCATGACCACGGCATGCTTGGAGTTAAGCTCCTCGATTGCTTTTTCGACGGCGTCCTTTTTCTTTTGCGTTTTTGGCTTGGGATTTCTCACTGTTTCTGCAAGGTTCTTTACTACCGCATTCGCCCCTTCTAAGATGGCCAGATCGTTGAAGTCTGTTGGGCGCGTGTCCGTGTTTTTAAACCTCGGCACGGCCAACTGTCCATCCACCGCCCACGCCGCTTCACGGGCCGCAGCCAAACCCGGATTGCCTTCCGTCCACTGGTCGTTGTCAGCACAAATCGTGATTTCCGCCTCGGGGTGCTTCTCGCGCACAACCTGTGCAACAGATTTTAGATTGCCCGCGCTGAATGCTACATAGATTGTGCCACCCGTGGACTTGCGAATAGTTAGGCCCGTAGCAAACCCTTCACAAACGAATATTCCGCCCGCCTCGTCACCCAGAATCCTAAAGAAATTTCCGGAGACCTTTGAGCCCGCAAGAAACTTTTTCTCACCACTAGCCGAAATTCGCTGGATTCCCGTGATATCCCCTTTTGCATTAGTGACAGGCACAAGTAGCGTCGCGTTTAGCTGCTTCAGCCCGGGGCAGGGTTCCACCTTCTTGGTTAGTAAATATGGATGGTCTTTACAGGCAGGTTTTGCCCGCTGTAAAATCGCCTGAAAATCCTTGGTCGGTTTTTGGATATTATTGGTATGCTTGACCTTCGCCACACCCTGACCGCTGCCACCCTCAAAAAACAAATCTGCCAAGGTCAACTCCATGGCCTTGGTAACCTCCCACGGCGTACACCCGGCGAAGCAATTGAGAAGGATCCTCCCATCTGCGCCCGTGCCGATCGACAAACTGGCATTGTGATCGTCATGCGCGGGGCATCGAGCAACCCAGCCCGTTCCCGATCTTCTTACGCCATCCAGCCGTGCTAAAAATTCCCCAATATCCACCGACGTTCGGCTCCTTCATTTCTTTGCACAAAAAAAGCCGAAAATAACTGCCTAAAGCAATTATGTTTCGGCTGGCTTGAGTTTTTAAAACTCTGGCTTGCCTTGACTAAATATTAACTTACCGTGTTACTTCTAGCTGGTTCTCAATATGTTTATTCATTAAAATTTTACCAGCTTTGGTTTGTTTGATAATATATTTTCTCCCGCTGTATTGATCGATCAAAACCAACGGATATTGTGCCACGGTGATTTCGCAAACCCCGTCAAAGATATTAAATCCAGTTTGTATGGTTTTAGCTAGTTTTGTGGTATTATTTTGCATTCTTTCCCCATTTTCCTTTGTTTACAAACTTTACGTGCCACTTTTCAGCGTCATAGACAGCCTCCCGGGCCAGGCCCGCCACCGCTTCAAGATGGTCCCGCGCGGCGATGAAATCCCCACGCTCGATTTTTCCCGACTCCCAAAGTCTCACAAGGTGTCCTAACGCTTCTGAGCACCGATTTTCTATCGCGGCCCTGCGCTCCCACGCCTCCCACTTCACTTTAGCTTCGGGGGTGGCGTGCGGACCTACCGAATTGCTTTTCACCCAGGTCAGGAGAGCATCCACTTCGGCCCACAATGCTTCCTTTTCCGGGGTGGGTTTCAGGAGGTCTTGGTCGCGCTCGATTTGGAAACGGAAGAACACCTCCGCCCGCAGGTCAGCGCGGTATCCGGCGATTTCCCGGAAAATGACCCGCGCCGCCTCAGGCCCCAAGCGCTTTATGCGGTCAAGCGTCCAAGTAACGACCTGTGGCGCGAATCTCGCGGAAAACTCGGCCTTGAAATTCTCGATGTCTTTTTGAACGGATTTCTGATTTTTCCACCGCCAGACCGTGGCCGCATCCACGCCGAGAAGAGCAGCAACTTCTTTTTGGGAAATTGCAATTTCACCGCCATTTATCGATTGAAGCAGAGCGAAAACCCGCCGTCGGCGGGCGGGCCTCCCCAAAGAACTTTCCTCGGTTTGGTCGGCCAAAGCTCTGACGAACCCCCGGAGCATTGGGCGGTTCCTCCGCGGATCGATTGCGTTCGCTAGTTGGACTGAATTCGTCATAAGGCGTTCCTATTTCCTATGGTGTGCTCTAGAATACATTAAAATGCAAGCATTTGTCAAGTACTTTTTTTGAAAAGCTTGCAAAAATATCTCTACCTGTTGGTCTCTCGTCCTCGCCAAACAGGGCGTCAAGAAGTACCCAAAATTTTGAAGTTCCTAGGCATCGAGCCGCATTTTTCAGTGATTTTTCAGTGTGTTAAAAACAAAAAAACCCCCACCAGAAAACGTCTGGCGGGGGTCAAAAACTGGGTGCAGGGAGGGTGCAAACCGCGCGTTTATTTTGTCAAGATCTGCTGCATTCTAATAACCCAACCCTTCTAAATTATTGATATTGTTGATTTAATGGTACGTCTACGAATCCGTAGGTCGCAAGTTCGAATCTTGCTGGGCGCGCCAGTAAATCAGGAAGGGCTCCGGTCTCACACCGCAGCCCTTCTTTTTTGTCCGTTCTGCGCCTCGCCGATGTTTTGTCCGTTCTGCGCCTCGCCGATGCGGCGTGCGTGGCCGAGCGCGGGCCCTACCCGTCCGTCGGTGGGTCGTTTATCCCGAATAACTCCCAGGCATGGTAGGGTGCCGTAAACCGCACCTCCAGCCCCCTCTCGTCAAAGTAGGACTCGCAGACCGGCTCCAAAAGCTCTTTGGTGAACAGGTCCCCGTTTTTTACCATGAATGCCGCAAGCCCATTGGCCGCCGCTGCGACGGTTTTCACATCTTTTTCGGTCAAGGGGAGCATCATGCCGTCGCGATCCCTTTTTTGCACCCAGGGGTATGCACGTTGGTCCGCCACGGCCCACCCGTATTCGGCGATCTCCCGCCGGAGGGTCTTCGGCAGATCCGCTCCGCGCTCGTAATTGAGTGAGAGTGTGGATGTTCCAAGATCGATGGGCCCGGACAAGTCGGGTGCCTTCTCGGCCACTTCGAGCCATCTCTCGAAGGCGGTAAACGACGGGAAGATCACGATCCCGAAGCTCTCTCCTGCTGCGCCCAGGATGGACAGGCAGGCACCCTTCACCCCAAGGGAAGGAATGTCCATCCTGAGGACCTGCATATCGGAGGCCTTCGTCCAGGGGGCGGTCTCGTAGAGGAGTTTCGCCGCGTCGAAAAAGGATTCCAGGACTTGCGGGGAAATGCGTCCTTTTTCGAGGTAGCTGAAGGCCGGTTCCTCCTCGCCCGCGCACATGTCCTCCTGCATCGCCCTGATGAGCCGGTCGATCTCCGGGATGGGCCCCACCACCACTTCCAAATCAGGCACCGCCCTCCGAGTCTCCTCCGCTGTTTCTTCGTCGGGGACGCGCACCTTTGCGGGACGCCTGGGTCCGCCCACCATGGGAGACGAAAAGGAGCGGATCAGGACTGTAGCGGGCGTCTCTTTTGGAGTTCTGGGGTCCACCAGCTCCATGCCCACCACCGGGCACCGGGGCATTTCCATCCAGACGATGAGGTCAGGTCGAAAAGGGTCCCGCCCCGTGATAACGGCCGGAGCGGGCACCCGTGCGCCCACCCACAGGAGCTTGCGTTGTCTGGTTTTCCGTTTCTTCCCGATCCGTTTTTTTCCGCCTTTTTTTTCCTTGCCCTTCGCCACATCACCCTCCTGCATACACCGTCGGGTCCGCAAGGCCCGCCTCGGCGAACCCTCTCTTTCTGAGAAGTTAACTGTCGCACCGACCGCAGGCACGGCCCTCCCCGTCCGGGTCATAGCAACTGTGGGCCATGCCGTAGTCCACGCCCAGTTCCATCCCTTTCCGGATGATCTGGGCCTTGGTCATCCGGATCAGAGGGGCGTGGATCCTCACGGAAACCCTGCCCTCCACCGTCGCCCGGGTAGCGAGGTTCGCCATGCGCTCAAAGGCCTCGATGTAGGCGGGTCTGCAATCGGGATACCCACTGTAGTCCAGGGCATTGACCCCGATGAAGATGTCCCCGGCCCCCAGGACCTGGGCCCAGGCAAGTGCGCAGGCGAGCAATACGGTGTTCCGGGCGGGCGCTGCCAGGCCCTCCAGGATCCCCCTCGCGAACTCGTAGCCCTCCCGGTCGCCCATGACGAACTTCAGTTCGTCCCCCGGAGTCAGGCGCCGGAGGTTTTGGAGGTCGTTTTCCCGGCACATTCCGCTGCAAGGGCACTTGACATCCACGATCCGGGCGCAGCGGGAATCCACGAGGCCGATATTTCGGGTGCCGTTCGTCTCCAGGAGCACCTCGAATCCCGCTTTCAGCAAGGCATCCATCAGGGCCGGGGTTTCCTCCTGAAGCAGCGGCTCGCCGCCGGTCACTTCCACGAGGCCGCCGCCATGGGAAGAAACCTCTGACACGATCTCCCCCATGGACATCATGCGCCCCACGTCTTAGGCTTAACGAGTGTCGCAGTAAGAACACCGCAGGTTGCGGGCCGTCAGCCTCACGAACACGTAGCGGCGGCCCGCCTGGGTCGACTCCCCCTGGATGCTGCAGAAGATCTCGTTGACGTTCAGGGGCACCCGTTTCCTCCTTGGAAAGCCAGGGTGGGTTTGCCTCATGCTAAACTCCTTGGGGATTCAAATCAAGTGCGTCGATCCTGATGGGGATCGCTCCCCATATCGTTGAAAGTTATGAAAACATGGATGTCCCCCCTTTTGCGCACATTTGCCCACGCACATTTGTATTGGGGAATTTCCTTGCGGAGGGTCAAGGGCGGATCGGGTGCCCGAATACCTCGGAACGGCCCGAAATCACGGACATCCCCATATTTTGAGGGTTGTAATGACAGGGAATCGTGATTATCATGGCCCCGAACAGTTTTGAAGGACACCGTTCCCAGGCCAGCGTACGACCCGGGGGCGGCAGGTTGCCTGTCAACCGCCGCCCCTTTCACGTGGCTGAGTACGGCGAGTGGAAATTTGTGCTGGATCGACTTGTATCGGGAGTGCAGTGAGAAATGGAAAGAGGCGTCCATTCAAAAAGGAACGCTGACTCCGCCGGGCCTCTGGGGATTTCCATGGTGCGGCTCCGAACCGCAACCCGCTGGATGCTGCTTTATGTGCTCATCGGCTTGATCGCGGGTGCCGGTTCCATCCTCTTTCACTACCTCTGTCAGGTGGGAGGGCATTTTTTCCTGGACTGGCTGGCGGGATACCGGCCACCACCTCCGGCCGGCGAATCCCACCTGTTTTTCCCCACCTCGACCCCGTTCAACCGCTGGATCCTGTTTCTCCTTCCCGCAGTGGGCGGCCTTTTCAGCGGATGGCTCGTCTATACGTTCGCCCCCGAGGCCGAAGGACACGGCACGGACGCGGCCATCGAGGCCTACCACGAAAAGGGAGGGTTCGTCAGGGGGCGGATTCCCATCATCAAGACCATCGCCTCGGCCATCACCCTGACCACGGGGGGCTCTGGGGGCCGGGAGGGCCCCATCGCCCAGATCGGCGCCGGTTTCGGCTCATTCCTGGCTACGCGACTGGGGCTCTCGGATCGTGAGCGGCGCATCATGCTCGCCGCCGGGATGGGCGCTGGAATCGGCAGCATTTTTAGGGCACCCCTGGCGGGAGCCCTTTTCGCGGCCGAGGTCCTCTACCGGGACCCGGAGTTCGAGTCCGAAGTGATCATCCCTGCGGGGATCTCCTCCGTTGTGGCATATTGCTTCTTCTGCCTTGTTTTCGGGTGGGGCTCCCTGTTCGACTCGCCTGATTTTTTCTTCCAGAATCCACTGGAACTGGGACCTTACACCGTATTGAGCCTCGTCCTCGTGGCCGCGGGCGTGCTTTATGTGAAAAGTTTTTACGGTGTACACGCACTGTTCAAGAAGATCTCCATACCGAACCATCTCAAACCGGCCCTGGGCGGCCTCTGCACCGGGGCCATCGGATTCTTCATCCCCGAGACTCTTTCTTTCGGGTATGGCTATGCGCAGCAGGCGCTCGAAAACCAGTTGCCTACCCTCCTCCTCCTTGGCATCGCCTTGGGGAAGATCTTCACCACCTCTCTTTCCATAGGCTCCGGAGGCAGCGGGGGGGTATTCGGTCCTTCGGTGGTGATCGGCGGAACTCTGGGCGGAGCGGTGGGCCGTGTGTTTCACGACCTCATGCCCTCGGTGGTGGGCCATCCGGGGGCCTTCGTGGTGGTGGGCATGGCGGGATTCTTCTCGGTGGTCTCCAACGCCCCCATCTCCACGATTATTTTCGTGAGCGAGATGACCAACTCCTACCACCTGCTCTTGCCGAGCCTCCTGGTCTGTTCGCTGGGCTATCTTCTTTCCAGGCGCTGGACCATCTACGTGAAGCAGGTCCGAACGCGGATGGACTCCGCCGCCCATCGCGGGGATTTCTTCGTGGATGTGCTGGGAGCCATCAAGGTGCGCGATCTGATGCAGTACTTGCGGGAAGTGGAACGGATCCCCGAGCAGATGCCCTTCGAGGACTTCAAGCGGGTTTTCAGTTCCTCCCAGCAACATTACTTTCCCGTAGTGGGATCCGACGGCCGCCTCACGGGGATCTTCTCCATCAACGACATCCGGGAGGTCCTCTTCGACCCAGGGATCTCCGACGTGGTCATCATGAAAGACATCGCCAACCCGGAGATCATCAGCACGTCGCCTTCGGAAGATCTCAACGAGGTGCTCAAGAAATTCACCATCCGCAACATACAGGCCCTGCCCGTGGTAAAGGATGACGACCCGGCCCATCTGCTGGGCATGCTGGACCGCAGAGAAGTGATCCAGTATTACAACCAGCGTGTGGAGGAAATGAAGTCAAACGGGGACTCACGGCAAGAAAGGTCCGCGAAAGAGGCCTGAGGCTTTCCTGCCTCCCTTCCGATTCACACCGCCCCCGGAGAAGACATGTCAGGCGCGGGGTGGAAGAAGCCCGGCACGGGGATAGAGCGAAGCGGGGGAATTACTCCACCACCACCTCTTGTCCGGGATGGATCACGCTGTGGGGCGAGAGCCGGTTCAGGGTGAGAAAACGCTCCAGGGGCATATTGTGAGAGCGGGCGATGCGGTACGGGGAGTCTCCGGGCCGCACGTGATAGACTTTCACCTTTTGCGCAACGGCCTCCGGGGGCGCCCCGGAAACCGGTATGTTCTTCTCCGAGAGAGCTTCGCGTACCTGGGCGATGATTTCCTCGGCCGTGGCCCTATCCCGGGAGAAACGACTTTTCGCCGCCGTTGCCGAGACCCTCGTAGTTCCGGGCGTTACGGCCTCGAGTTCCAGTTCCACCAGGAGTTTTCCGGCCGCCGCCCTGATGATTATCGTGCGCTCTGCGTCCTCCTTTTTCTGCAAGGGAATCTGCATCCTGCGAAGGGCCTCCTCCGATGCCTCTGCCACTTGAGGGAGCGGACGGGTGAAGGTCTTGCAGGCGGTGTTGCCGCGGCTGTAGCGGAAGAGTTCGGCTGCCCCGGTCATGGTCCCGGCGGCAAGCAGTTCCACGCATCCGGAAAACGCAGGGAGGGCACATAGGATACAAAGAAATGTCACTACGCGTTTCGGTCCCATCGGTTCTCTCCCGCACGCCATCTGCCTGCCACATTAAATTTGTGGTGCAATTATCCTGCCAGGCTTCATCACTTCAGGTTCAGGCCCTTTCCGGGGCCCTGGCATGTTGAGGATCCGGCTGAAAAAACGACCCTTTCAGGACGACCCATGCAGACCTCCACACACCCGTGCGGGGGCGGTCAGGGTGCATCCTTTTTCATACACCGCGACCCTGAAAAGACACACCATGCCTTCCTCAGGAGGTCCGTGGAGATCTGATCCTCAATACCCCCTGAAGCGCGGCTCCCGCTTTTCCAGGAAGGCCTTGACCGCCTCCTGGTGGTCGAGGCTGCTGAAGCAGTGGGTCTCTACCATTTCCTCATAATCGAGGGCCTGGGAAAAGGTGCTCTCCAGACCGTGCCGCAGGGTCCGCTTGGCCATGCGAACCGCCAGGGGGGGCAGGGATGCGATCTGCCGGGCCATCTCCATGGCCCGTTCCATGAGTCCGTCCTCGGGAACCACCTCGTTGACAAGACCGATCTCCTTGGCCTCCCTTGCGTCAAAGATGCGAGCCGTGAGGACCAGTTCATTGGCCTTGGTCAGGCCTACGATCCGCGAGAGGAGGAACGAACTACCGTACTCGGGTGAGAGGCCCACGCGGGCGAAAACCGCCCCGAAGCGCGCCCCTTCCGCCGCAAGGCGCAGGTCACAGGTGAGAGAAAGGGTGAAACCGCCCCCAACGGCAGGACCATTGATGGCGGCGATAACGGGGATTTCAATGCTCATAAATTTTCTTGACAGATGATTGATAAAAAGCTCCCGCGCCCCGCCCTTCTCGTGGTGGGCCTCCGAGCGTTCCAGGAAACCCTGAAGATCCCCGCCTGCGCAAAAGGCGCTCCCTGCGCCTGTGATAATCAGGACCCTCAGGTCGGACAAGGCCTGTATGCCGTCCACACAGGCGTGAAGTTCCGACTGCATCTCGAGGCTCAGAGCGTTGAGCTTGTCCGGCACGTTCAGCGTGATGACGCCCACCGGGCCATCCTGTCGCCAGGCTATGGTTTCATACTTGTCCATATTCTATTTCCTCCGCCTTTGATCTGTCGCACCGGGGAATCTCACCCCGCATTCATCATGGGCCTTTCACGCGGCCCGCACACTCTTTGCAAAAGCGCTTTCCATTCCTCTCCTCTAGACGTGAGGCCATGGTGGGCTCTCCGCACGCATCGCAGGGCACGGAAGCCTCTATTTCCGCTTTCGGGGGTGGAGATACCCTGACATCGCGTAGTTCGAAGAGATCCTCCAACGGCATCTCCAGGATTTCCTCGCCTTTGAGAAGATGCAGGGTCTGGAAACGTCCCCGCTCCTCCATCGTGGCCTCACCCTTGCGGATCTTCCGGAGAAGCAGCCGGTGTTCATCGCCCCAGTTGAGGGCCCCGGCCCGCAACGAGACTCTTACACCCTTGCCGGAGTCGCGGTGGAAAAAGGTGAACACGTGCTTTCCGTGGTCACGGTAGACCAGATTCCCTTTTCCAAAGGTGCAGCCTGTGAGCACCTGGACGGCGTCGACCCCGCAGGCCTTGTTTTCCACCACGGCAACGAGTTCCTCGTCCAGGGCACGCTGGTCCGACAGCTTCTCCAGCCCCGCCCGCGCGGCCCGATACCCGATCGCCAGGCCGGGGCATATATGCCCGTGAAAAGAGGCGCAGCGCTTGAAATCTTCCGGCCCCATTGCACTTCTCTTTGTAATCGTCATGCCCTCGTCACCTCGTTTCATTCCGCCGCATGCCCTGCTGGGAGTTCCGGCCGTTTAGCAGAGTGCTTTCACACTTACCCGCGTTTAAGCGGATTGGCAAGGCATAATTCCCGGACCCGCTCCTCTGCGAGTGTAATTTCTTTCCGATACATGGTAGAAAACTACCCACACCTCGTGGTAGTTTTTTACACACCACCGGTCTGCTCCCGGACTGGCAATCTGGTCAACTAGCTGTTTTAACAGATAAAAATACCAGGAATATCCGTCAATGTGTTGTGGCATGGTTCTTGATGGATATAGGGAAATCAAAGCCGGACTCGGGGAAAAACGAGCAGCGCCGGGAATAACCCGGCCCTTCCCCGGAGACATTCATCCGGCACGCCCCGGAAGAAAAGGCGGGGTTGCAAATACTATCAAAGATGGTTAAATTGTTTTTAAGTGTCTTTAGTCGTTCGTGGAACCCAGTGGAATTCAGGAGGCCCGAAATGGACGAAGGGTCATTCATATTAAATGCCGCTGCCCGGAAAGTGCGCTGGATCGTCCCGGCATCGGCGCTGTTGTTGATCGCCTTCTCCCTTTTCTTTCGGACGGAAGGCGAAAGCGTGGCTTTTGAACAGGAACCGGTCGTTGCGCAAATTCCGACACCGGTTTTTTCCGTAGAGGAATTGCTGGATTTTTCACCGGTGCCCCCGGTCCTGCCACCGGGCCATGATCCGGTGTTCCAACTTCCCGACGCCCCCTCGGTCACGGAGAAGAAGGCTCCCTGGGTGCCGGCCCGGATCAGAAGGGTGCAACGGGCCCTTCACCCGGTCATCGTGCGCGAGGCCCAGGAGCATGGACTCGACCCCTCGCTGGTCAAGGCCATCATCCTGGCCGAGTCGGGTTACAACCCAAAGGCCGTATCCAGCAGGGGAGCCAAGGGCCTGATGCAACTCATGCCCGGTACCGCACGCTCCCTCGGGGTGGTGGATGTCTTCGACCCCCGGCACAACATCCGTGGCGGCGTCAAGTATTTCAAGGAACTCCTGGAACGTTTCGGCGGGGACCTGAAACTGGCACTTGCCGCCTACAATGCGGGCACAAGGAAAGTATTGAAGTACAGGGGCATCCCTCCGTTTCAGTCCACGCATGCCTACGTGCAAAAGGTGCTGGACTATTACGAGTACTTCAAGAGCCGGGAACGATCCGAGTCCGCATAACGGACCGATGGACCGAAGGCCATCTCTGCTCGTCGGCGTCACCGTTTCCGTACCCTGATTCCGCTCAAGTGTTCGGCTGCGATCCGGATGCCTCCAGGGTCGGAGTCTCTCCCTCATGGGTGGAATGCCTGAATCCCGTGTCCGGTCCGGCGAGTCCCTTGTAATCCAAATTTTGTATGTTCAAGCACCCGTTTTCGTGGTAGTAATGGTTTCGTCACGCTGCTGATCCGGAGGACAAGACGCAACCATGAGCGACGAACACGCCACACCGGTGCTTTTCAGGGGTGTCATCCTGGGCATCCCCCGGGACGCCTTCGACAAACTCAACCGTACCTACGAACAGCTCAAGGACAAGGAAAAAATCTTCATCTCAGAAGCGCACTGGGGGGATGCGGAAGGGGGACGATTGGTCCTCGACCTCACCCTGCGCCGGGACGACAGTTACGGGGTAGCCCACCTTGAACGGGATTTCTTTCAGGGAATCGCCGACGCCATTTCCAACGACGGCTACGGACTGCTGCTCTTCGTGGGAGAAAAAATTACCGACCTCGCCTTCATTTTCTTCGGCCGGGGCGTCTATGAGTGGAGACCCCTTCGCTCCGAAGCACCCTCCTGGTGGAGCCGAGAACGAATGAATCCAGCCGACTGGGAAAAGCTTTTCGAATTTTGAGGACTTAGGGCCCCGACCCCGGGCCCTGGCCCGGGCGGGAACTTGTCACAGCGGCGAGTGCCAACCCGGGCACCGCAATCAGGCCATACATTGGATGCCGCCGACCGAGCTGCTCTTTCGAGCCTACACCGTTCATTTTGTGTCACAAACGGACGTGGGTCCCCTCTTCCGACAAAGGCCGAGAGACCAAGGGGCCCGGGAGGGCAAAAGAGCGGAGGTGGACCGGTATGAAAAGATTCGGCCTGTCAGCACTCTTCGCAGTCCTTGTCACGGTGGGTTCGGCCATTGCGCCCGTAACAGCGGCCCGGATGGACAACACCCTTTACGCCCAACTCCCGGCCCGGTACGTGTACCTCGATTACGACTGGTCCCTCAACGGGTCTGAGGGGCGAAGGGCCCGAAATTCGATCTGCGGTCCGACTATTCAAATCAGGCGTCCAACACGGGGAGGCAAGCCGTGGCGACTTACGATTATGACATCGGCATCATCGGCGGGGGCGCGGCAGGACTCACCGTCGCGGCCGGAGCGGCGCAACTGGGCGCCAGGACCCTTCTGATCGAAAAGGAAAAGGAACTGGGCGGCGACTGCCTGCACTACGGCTGCGTCCCCAGCAAGACCCTGATCCGAACCGCACAGGTCTATCACCTCCTGAAGAGGGCGCCCACATTCGGCCTGCCCGGGATGAAGGTCCCCACCGTGGAATTCGCCCAGGTCGCATCCAGGATCAGGTCGGTGATCCAGACCATACAGAAACACGACTCCGAGGAGAGGTTTTGCTCGCTGGGGGCCAGGGTGGTATTCGGGTCTCCGGAATTCTCGGACGAACACGTCGTCAGATTGAACGGCCAGAGCTTCGCCGCGAAACGATGGGTCCTGGCCACCGGGTCTTCACCCGCGATACCCCCTTTCGAGGGGCTTTCGGAAACGCCGTTTCTCACAAACAAAGAAATTTTTTCCCTCCGGCGCCTCCCCGAATCCATGATCATCCTGGGCGCGGGCCCCATCGCCTCGGAGACGGCACAGGCCTTTTGTCGCCTGGGAACCGATGTGACGGTGGTCCAGCGTAGCGGCCAGATCCTGAGCAAGGAAGACAAGGACATGGCGGACCTGGTCATGGAGTCCCTCCAATCAGAAGGCGTCCGGTTTCACCTCCGTTCCACGGTCCAGGCCATCCGGAGGCTGGCGCCCGACCGTCAGGAGGTCCGAATTCGGCCCCAAGAGGGAGCGCCCCTGAAACTGGAGGCCGAAAAGATCCTCGTGGCCGTGGGAAGGATTCCCAACCTGGAGCTCTTAGGCCTCGACAGGATCGGCGTGACCTTCAGCAGCAAGGGCGTCATCGTGGACGACCGGATGAGGACCTCCCAAAGACATATCTTTGCCGCGGGCGACATCACGGGGTCCTATCAATTCACCCACGCTGCGGGCTACGAAGGGGGCATCGTGGTGACCAATGCGGTTTTCCACTTGCCGCGAAAAGTCAACTACACCTGGCTTCCGTGGTGCACGTACACGGACCCTGAACTTGCCGGCATCGGCATGAACGAAAAGCGGGCGTCGGAGGCGGGCATCGCCTACACGGTCTACACCGAAAAATTCGGGGACAACGACCGGAGCCTGGCGGAAGGACAACCGCGGGGCAAAATCAAGATGATCCTGGACGAAAAGGAAAATCCCGTGGGCGTTCAGATTTTCGGCCCTCATGCAGGAGAACTCCTGAACGAATGGGTGGCGGCATTGAACGGAAAAATGAAGCTGTCCACCCTTGCCTCCGCCGTCCACCCCTACCCCACCCTGGGGGAAATCAACAAGCGGGTGGCGGCCAACTATTTTTCCCCGAAAATCTTCTCGAACCGGGTCAGGAAGGGTCTCAAATTCTTCTTTCACCTCAAGGGCCGTGCCTGCACACCGGAAGAGCAGCGAAAGGATGCGCCATGAGACTTGCTATGATCGGACTGGGACGTATGGGTATGAACATGGCCCGCAGGCTTCTCGCCCACGGCCACGAAGTGGCGGCCTACAACCGAAGTCCGGAAAAGACCCGAGAGCTTGCGTCTCAAGGGGCCGCGGCCGCCTTCAGTCTCGAGGAGGTGGTGGACCAACTCACGCCCCCCAGGGTGGTGTGGATCATGCTTCCCGCGGGCCCGGTGGTGGATGAACACGTGGAACGCCTGAGCCGACTCCTCTCCCCGGGCGACATCCTGGTGGACGGCGGCAACACCTATTACAAGGATGACCTGCGAAGGGAGGCGCTTGTTGCCTCCCGGGGGATCCGCTACATGGACGCCGGCGTGAGCGGCGGCATCTGGGGTCTGGAGAAAGGGTATTGCCTCATGATGGGCGGCAGCAGAGAGGTCTACGATTACCTGGAACCGATCCTGAGGGCCCTGGCGCCCGAGGAGGGGTGCATCTATTGCGGCGGAAGCGGGGCCGGACATTTCGTCAAGATGATCCATAACGGCATTGAGTATGCCATGATGCAGGCCTATGCCGAGGGCCTGGAACTGATCGATGCATCGCCTTACGGGGAGGGGATTCACTACAGGGAACTGTGCCACGCGTGGAACCGAGGAAGCGTAATCCGATCCTGGCTCCTGGAACTGGCCGAGCGCGCTTTTGCCGCTGATCCCGGCCTTTCCGGAATCAAGGGCTATGTGGATGACTCGGGGGAAGGACGATGGACCGTGCAGCAAGCCGTGGAAAGCGGCGTGTCCGCGCCGCTCATCGCCCTATCCCTGTTTGAACGATTCCGGTCCAGGAAGGAAGATACCTTTTCCAACCGGGTGCTTGCCGCCCTCAGGAGGGAATTCGGGGGACATGCTGTGAAAACGGCGGATCAAGTCTAGGTGGGGGCAGGTTTGCAAAGGCCATGAAGCAGGCCGAGAAAATCCTGATTTCCTTCTCGCTCATCTCCGGGACGAGGAGAAGGTGCGTCATCTCTCGCGCCACGGGGCCCAGGGGGAGGTAGAATACCTGTTCTACGACTGGAACCTGAATCATTGAATCCCATACCGGCCCCGCCGCGCGCCGGATAGGAGAAAGGCCGAAAGACGAAAGACCATATGGAAAGAGGGCAAACAGGACACATCTTGACCGGGACGGTACCGGCCGCCACAGTGACGTCCCGTGAGGAGGTCTGCCCTGAGGAAACACCGCCCGGCCCCTGCGCCGTTGTCATCCTGGGGGCCTCGGGTGACCTCACCGCCAGGAAACTTGTCCCCGCACTCTTCGAAGTGCACCGGCGAGGGGCTCTACCCCGCCGCTTCTGCGTGCTGGGCTGCGGACGGACCGAAATGAACGACGAGACCTTCCGGCAAAAGGTCAGGCCCCGGCAGGTGACCGACCCTGGGGCCTGGGAGCGGTTTTCGGATCTCCTGTACTATGTCCCCCTCTCCTACGACGACCCCACCTCATACGTCGCAATGGCCCAAAGGCTCCTGCAACTGGACGCCCTTCACGGCACCTCGGGAAATCGGCTCTTCTACCTGGCGGTGCCACCCACCCTTTACAAGACCGCGGCCCGCATGCTGGGCGAATCGAGCCTGGGAAAAGAGGGGCCGGGGGGCTCGGAGCCCTGGACACGACTCGTGGTGGAAAAACCCTTCGGCAGGGATCTCGACTCGGCCGTGGACCTGAACCGGTCCATCCATCGCCATTTCCGGGAAAGGCAGATTTTCCGCATCGACCACTACCTGGCCAAGGAGACGGTGCAAAACATCCTGGTCTTCCGCTTCGCAAATGCCATCTTCGAACCCCTCTGGAACCGGCGCTACGTGGACCATGTACGCATCACGGCGGCTGAGACCCTGGGGGTGGAGCACCGGGCCGGGTACTACGAGCAGGCCGGGGTCCTCAGGGACATGTTCCAGAATCACATGATGCAGCTCCTGGCCCTTACGGCCATGGAACCTCCTTGCAGGTTCGAGGCTGACCCGGTGCGCGACGAAAAGGTCAAGGTTTACCGGGCTCTGAGACCCTTTCCCGTGGAGGCCCTCCGGGACCATCTGGTCCTGGGCCAGTACGGGGAAGGCCGCGTGGGAGGAAAGCCCGCAGCGGCCTACCGGGAAGAGCCCGGAGTTGACAGGAACTCCTTGACGCCCACTTTCGCCTCCATGAAAATCCAGCTCGACAACTGGCGGTGGCAGGGTGTGCCTTTCCACCTCACCTCCGGCAAGCGGCTGCGGGAAAAGCGGACGGAGATCGTAATTCACTTCCGCGAGGTCCCCTACTCCATGTTCCGTACCACCCTGGGGGATAGTATCCTGCCCAATCGCCTGACCCTGGGCATCTACCCCGAGGAGCGGATCTTCCTCACCTTCCAGACCAAGAGCCCGGGCCCGCGGCTGTGCCTTCGAGAGGTGACCATGGATTTCCACTACATAGAGGGGGAAGATGCCCGGGTCATGGACGCCTACGAAAAGGTGCTGCTGGACTGTATGCTTGGGGATCCCATGCTCTTCTGGAGACAGGACGGTGTGGAACAGTGCTGGAAATTCCTCACGCCCATTCTCGAAGAGTGCGAGGCCTGCCGGGACCGCGCGGATATGCTCAAGACATACCCTGCTGGATCATGGGGCCCCCGTGAGGCCGTGCAGTGGGGTCCCGGTGCGCTTGAGAAACCCAGGGACGGAAAGGAGTCATGATGTCGGCCCCACCCGAGCCCGGCACACCCATCGCCGTGGCCGACCACTGCTATACGTGCACGGCCGGGATGGGCTTTACCTGAGGTGGGACCATAGAGGCCTGAGTTCGGGCCCCATTTCTCTGGGAGGCAGTGGTGAAACGCGCATCTGCCGCCTTGTGGAAAGCTTGATGAACACCAGGTACGCCCACGCTGCGGTACGTCTTGCGTTTGCGGCAAACCGGTAAATCGATCAATTCCGGCATCGGCCTCGAAAAGTACCCTTGTCGACAGGCCCCCCGGAAAAGCCCGGCTGCGGACCTCCTGTGCGGTCGTGAACGGAAATCCGCTCATCCGCTTTACTCCGGAAAGGTCGTTTCCAATGGAAAAGAACACTCCCTTAAAGCCATCTACGGGCCGCGGCAAGGGCCTTCTCAAGGCGATCGTCCTCCTGGTGTTCATCGTGGCAGCAGTCACACTGATCCGCTACACGCCGGTCCGGCAATCCCTCACGGCCGAGGCCATGGGCCGCTTCCTGCGGGAGGCGGGCCTCTGGGCTCCGGTGGTTTACATGGTGATCTACGCGGCGGGCGTCTGCCTCTTCCTGCCGGGCACCCTGCTGACGGGTCTCGGGGCGGCCGTATTCGGCCCTTACCGCGGGTTCCTGTACGTGTGGGTTGGGGCCATGGCGGGGGCAAGCCTCGCCTTCCTGATCGGAAGGACCCTGGGCCGGGATTTCGCGGCGTCCATGGTGGGCGACCGCCTGCGAAAGTATGACGACGCCATCGAACGGAGCGGTTTCGCCACGGTCCTCTATCTGAGGCTCGTCTATTTTCCCTTTACTCCCATGAATTTCGGAATGGGCTTGACCAAGGTGCGCTTCCGGGACTATTTTGCCGGCACGGGCCTCGGGATCATCGTGGGAACCTTTATTTTCACGTTCTTCATCGGGACGCTGAAGGAGGTATGGACCTCTGGCGACTGGAGCCGCCTCTGGTCATTCAAGGTCTATTTTTCGCTGGGCCTGTTCGTGTTCTCATTTTTCATCCCCAAGATCATCAAGAAGCTGAAAGGCGAGAATGCCGGGGACGAAGCCCCCACAGCGCCTGTCGGGCCGATGGAAGACCGAGGGGAGGCAAGGAAGGGAGACTGATGTGATGGACCGACTGGATGAGTTGTGCATCAACACGATCCGCATGCTCGCAGCCGACTGCGTTCAGCAGGCCAACTCGGGGCACCCCGGAATGCCCATGGGCGCTGCGGCCATGGCGTATGTCCTCTGGACGCGGTTCCTGCGGCACAACCCACGAAATCCCGCCTGGCCCCACAGGGACCGTTTCGTGCTCTCTGCGGGACACGGCTCCATGCTGCTCTACAGCCTGCTCCACCTGACAGGCTACGACTTGAGCCTAGAGGACCTGAAAGCCTTCAGGCAGTGGGGGAGTAAGACGCCGGGGCACCCCGAGTACGGCCATACTCCTGGAGTGGAAACCACCACGGGCCCCCTGGGCCAGGGGTTTGCCAACGGGGTGGGCATGGCCCTGGCCGAACGCATGCTCGCGGCCCGTTTCAACCGCCCCGGACATGTCCTTGTAGACCATTGCACTTACGGCATCGTTAGCGACGGTGATCTCATGGAGGGCATCAGCCATGAGGCCGCTTCCCTGGCGGGACATCTGGGTCTGGGCAAGATCATTTATCTGTACGACGACAACCGCATCTCCATCGAAGGCGGCACCCGGATCGCCTTCACGGAAAACCGGGCGGCCCGGTTCGAGGCCTACGGGTGGCACGTTCAGGAAGTCCCGGACGGAAATGACGTTGAGGCCCTTGAGGCCGCCATACGCGCCGCACGTGAAGAAGAGGACCGTCCATCGCTCATTGCCGTAAGGACCCACATCGGGTACGGAAGCCCGGGGAAACAGGACGACCCCTCGGCCCACGGCGAGCCTCTGGGCCCGGAGGAACTGCAAAGAACCAAAGAGAATCTGGGCTGGCCCTCCGGTTCCCCTTTCCACATCCCGGAAGAGGCCCTGGCGCGTTTCCGGGAGGCGTTGGCACGGGGCAAGGCACTGGAAGAGGAAAAGAAACAGGTCTTTTCCGCGTACCGGGAGGCATTCCCCGAACTTGCGGCGCAGTGGGAAGGGGTCATGGCCGGGAAGCTCCCGCAAGGCTGGGATCAGGATATCCCCCGCTTCGCACCGGACGCTAAAGGAATGGCCACGCGCGTGGCCTCGGGCAAGGTACTCAATGCCATCGCCCCGAGGGTCCCCGGCCTCGTGGGGGGGTCGGCGGACCTGGCTCCCTCCAACAAGACCCTGGTCCAGGACGCCCCTGACTTTCAGCGGGACCGGCCCGACGGCAGGAACCTGCGGTTCGGCGTGCGTGAGCACGGCATGGCCGCCATCCTCAACGGCATGGCTCTTCACCGCGGGTTCATCCCTTACGGGGGTACCTTTCTCGTGTTTTCCGACTACATGAGGCCGGCCATCCGGCTGGCCGCCCTCATGGGGCTCCAGGTCATCTACGTATTCACGCATGACAGCGTCGGGCTGGGCGAGGACGGTCCCACCCACCAGCCGGTGGAACACCTGGCGGCCCTTCGCGTCATTCCCAACCTGACGGTTATCCGCCCTGCGGACGCCAATGAAACGGCGGCCGCCTGGCGGGCGGCCATGGAAAACAGCGGCGGACCGGTGGCGCTGGCCCTTTCCCGCCAGGGCCTTCCGGTCCTCGAAGGGACGGCCGAGGTGTCTGAAAAGGGTGTGGCCCGTGGCGCATACGTGCTCCACGAATCCCCGGACGACCCGCCGGAGGTGATCCTGATCGGGACGGGCTCCGAGGTACACACGGCATTGGAGGCCGCATCCCTGCTTGAAAGGGAAGGCATTGCTGTCCGGGTGGTAAGCATGCCCTCGTGGGAACTCTTCGACCGACAGCCCCCATCCTACCGGGACGAGGTCCTGCCCCCGGCGGTCAAGACCCGGATTGCCGTGGAAGCGGGCAGCGCCCAGGGCTGGTGCCGTTACGTCACCGACGAGGGCGACACGGTGACCATCGATCGGTTCGGGGCCTCGGCCCCTTATAAGGTAATCTACGAAAAATTCGGGATCACGGCGGAAGCGGTGGCGGCACGAGCACGTGCCCTCCTGAACCGGTCCTAGATTCCTCCCGCCGGCGCGGTCAGACCCTGGAGCGGAGGACCTGTCTGGATCCTTGACCGGGGTGCCGCATCCCTGCTTCCCTCCGGTCTGAAAGGAGAATATCATGGCCGGCCATGAGAGCTTGAGTCTGGGGCCCTTTGGCTCCGTTGTGAAAGAGGCCCTCCGCGGGGCCCTGGAAACCAGCCTGGTGCCTCGCATCCGGGCGCATGATTACACGGTGTGGAAAGAGGTCCCGGACGAGATTGTAAACCGCCTGGGCTGGCTCCACTGTCCGGAGAACATGCAGGGGGGCCTGGCGGAGATCTCTGAATTCGTCCGGGAAGTCCGCGAGGAAGGTTTCGACCGGGTCCTGCTCCTGGGGATGGGCGGTTCCAGCCTGGCACCTGAGATGTTCAGGGCCGTTTTCGGGGTCAGAGAAGGGTATCTCGACCTCGCGGTGCTGGACAGCACCCATCCCGGTGCGGTGAGGGATCGGGCCCTTTGGGCCGACGCGGGCCACACGCTGTTTCTCGTTTCCACCAAGTCCGGGGGCACGGTGGAGACCCTGTCCTTTTTCAAGTATTTTTTCGAGCGGACCGCCCGTGAGTCGGAGGCCGAAAGAGCGGGCCGGGCCTTTGCGGCGGTCACGGACCCGGGCAGCGGCCTGGAGACCATGGCCCGGGACCTGGGCTTTCGCAAAGTATTTCTGAACGACCCGGATATCGGCGGACGGTATTCGGCCCTTTCCCACTTTGGGCTGGTCCCGGCCGGACTCGTGGGCATGGATCTTGCCGAAGTCCTATCCCGGGCCCGATCCGCCGCTTCCGGGGATGACGAGTCCCAGGGTCTTCGGCTGGGTGTGGTGATGGGGACAATGGCCCGGCTGGGCAGGGACAAGCTCACCCTGGTCACATCCCGGGCCCTCGCTCCCTTCGGGGCATGGGTGGAGCAGTTGATCGCGGAGAGCACCGGAAAGGAGGGCCGCGGGATTCTGCCGGTTCACGGAGAGACCCTCATGGACCCCGGTGCCTATGCCGCAGACCGTCTTTTCCTACAGTTGACCCTACGGGGTGAGACGGAATCCGACACGGCCCTGGCCGCCCTTGAAGGCGCAGGCCACCCGGTGGTCCGCATCACCCTGGACGATTCCTACGACATCGGGGGCGAGTGCTTCAGGTGGGAAATGGCCACCGCCGTGGCGGGCAGCATCCTGGGCATCAACCCCTTCGACCAGCCCAACGTGGAGTCGGCCAAGGCCCAGGCCCGGGCCATGGTGGCGGCCTATCGTGAAAAGGGTGTGCTTCCGGACACTCCCCCCACATTTCTGGAAGGCGAAGTGGCGGGCTGGACCCCGTGGCCCGCACAGGGTGTGGAAGAGGCCCTGCGCGGGCTGTTTTCCAGGGCTCGTCCCGGCGAGAACGAGAGCAAGGGAAGGAGCTACTGTGCCATCCAGGCCTACCTCCAGCCCGGTCCCGACACGGAGCGGGCCCTCTTCCGCCTTCGCACCCGGATCCAGGAGCGCCTCCGGCTCGCCACCACCGTGGGCTACGGGCCGAGGTTCCTGCACTCCACGGGCCAGCTCCACAAGGGGGACGCAGGCGGGGGCCTTTTCATCCAGATCACCGGGGAAACAGGGTCTGAAGAACCGATCCCCGACCAGCCTCTGGGCGGAGGATCGTCCCTGGACTTCGGGGTCCTGATCCTGGCACAGGCCCTGGGCGACCGCATGGCCTTGCTGGAAGCGGGACGTCCCGTGGTCCGTTTCCATCTGCGGGAACCCGCGGAACAGGGCATTGAGCGCATCCTGGGAACCCTCCCCTAGAGCGGGATGAACCTTATGAGCACTCTCCCAAAGACCTGTCTTGTGGCCGGGGACGTGGGCGGGACCAAGACCCGCCTGGGCCTATTTGTGCCGGGGAAGACCAGGCCCCGTATACTTTGCGCGAAAACGTACGCCAGCAACCAGGCCGGGGACCTGGGGGAGCTGGTCCTGCGATTCCTGGGGAATCGTTCCGAGCAGGTCGTGGCGGCTTGCTTCGGCGTGCCCGGTCCGGTCCTGAACGGGCGGTGCCGGACCACCAACCTACCATGGGAGGTGAGCGAAAGGGGACTTCGTCGTCGCTTCGGGTGGAAACGGGTGCGACTGATCAATGATGTGCAGGCCACGGCCTTGGCACTGCCCCTGCTCCGGGGACGAGAACTCTTTTCGCTCCAGGGGGGCCGGGCCGACCCCCGGGGCCTCCGCGTACTGGTGGCCCCCGGAACGGGCCTGGGCCTCGCACTTGTCCTGCCCTCGGCCCCGGGCTTTCGGGCCCTGCCTTCCGAAGGGGGACACGCGGATTTTGCACCACGCAACGAACGCGAAGCGGATCTTCATCGCTACCTCTCTTTGCGCTTCGGTCACGTGAGCCTGGAAAGGGTCCTGTCGGGACCGGGGCTCGCCCACATCTATTCCTGGCTCCGTGACACGAAACCCGGCCGTGAGCCCGCATGGCTCGCAGAGGCCCTGAACACCCGGGACCCGGCCGAAGTCATCTCCCAGGCAGCCCTTTCGCGCAAGGACGCCCGGTGCGTCCGGGCCCTGGAGATTTTCACGGAGATCCTGGGGGCCACAGCCGGCAACCTGGCCCTGACCGCCATGGCCACGGGGGGAGTCTATCTCGGGGGAGGCATCCCCCCCAAGATCCTCCCCGTCCTCAAAGGGCAAGGCTTCGCCAAGGCCTTCGCCGACAAGGGAAGATTCAGGGAATGGGCCCGGAAGATCCCGGTCAGGGTCATCCTGAACGACGCAGCGGCCCTTTTGGGCTCGGCGCAACACGCGGGACGCTCCACCTCAGAACCGCGGCCCCGTTGAGATCAAGCCCATCCGCCATTTGTCCAGCCTATGCTGATCCTCCTTCAGACCGAAGCTCTACCGGCCGATGAAGAGTCATCACCTCCCGCGCCGGGCGGGCGGCCCCATTTGCCTGGATCCCGGTGGCCCGGACGGCACGGAAGATTTCCGGAGGGTAAAGGTGGCCATTCCTTCAACCATCGGCCGCTTCATAATAGAAAGGGAACTGGGACGGGGAAGCCAGGGCGTGGTGTTCCTGGCAAGGGATCCGCACCTGGAACGCCGGGTGGCCATCAAAACGCTGGGGGTTCACTTGGGCCCCGGAGACGAAAAGCAGGAGCAGCTCATGCGGGAGGCCCGGACCGTGGGCAGGCTCCAGCACCCCAACATCATCACCCTGTACGAGGCGGGTCAGGAAAACTGCACGCCCTTTTTGGTCTTCGAGTACGTGGAGGGGGAAAGCCTGAGGGATCTTCTGCGGAAACAGGGACCGCCCCCTGTACACCGAACTCTCAGGATGATGCGAAAGATACTGTCCGGCATCGCCTTTGCCCATGAAGCCGGAGTGATTCACCGTGACCTTTCCCCCGCCAATATCCTCCTGGACGGTGAAGAGACCCCCAGGATCGTGGATTTCGGGTTGTCCATACTTGAAGGAAAAGACGCGGACCCCGCCGGCACGCCCTGCTACATGTCTCCGGAACACTTTTCAAAGGGTGGACCGGACCCACGCTCCGATATCTTCTCCTTGGGCCTGATCCTCTACGAAATGCTGGCGGGCCGCCCCGCTTTCACCGCGGAAAACCATTTCCCGGTGATGTACCGAATCGCCCACGAGCCCCTGCCCCTTCCCTCGCTGGCCAACGAGGCCGTGGACCGGGAACTGGACCTCATCGTCCAGAAGGCCGTTGAGAAGGATCCTGAGCGACGATACCGGGACGCCTTGGAGATGAAGGAGGCCCTGGACAGGTATCTCGAATCAGAGTCGGAAAAGGAGCCGATCCCGACGGAGCCTGGTCACAGCACCCTCGCCTTCCTCCTGCGCCGCATGCGGAGCAAGAGCGATTTTCCCACCTTTTCGCGATACGTCACGGAGATCAACAGGCTGGCCTCGGGCTCGGGTAAGAATTACGCGTCGGCCTCCGAACTTGCCAACGCCATACTCAAAGACTTTTCCCTTACCAACAAACTTCTGAGATTGGTCAACTCCGCATTTTACGGTCAGTTTTCCGGAGGGGTCACCACGGTCTCCCGCGCCGTGGTGGTCCTGGGTTTCGAGCAGGTCAAAGCCGCCGCCATGTCGCTCATGCTCTTCGAACACCTCAAGAGCCGCGCCCAGTCCGAGGAACTGAAAGGAGCGGCCATGCGCTCCCTGCTCAGCGGCATGATCGCACGCGAGTTGGCCTCTTCCGAAAAGGGCGTGGAGGCGGAAGAGGCCTTCATTTGTGCCATGCTCAAGCGCTTGGGGAAACACCTGGCCATATTTTACTTTCCGGAAGAGTTCCGCGAAGCCAAGGATCTCATGACCAGAAAGGGCATCACCGAATCCGCAGCCTCTCGGTCCGTTCTGGGGATGAGCTACGAAGAACTGGGCGTGGGGATCGCAGCCACGTGGAACTTCCCGAACAAGATCCTTCACAGCATGAGAGGCCTGCCCAAAGGCCCGCTCCCCCTCCCTGCATCCGAGTCGGGGCTCCTGCAACAGATTTCTTCCTTTTCCAATTCGCTCTGTGACCTGTTGGCAGAGCCCCCCGACGCCGCTCCTCAAAAGGCCCTGGGAGAACTACTAAAGCGGTTCCAAAAAGGTCTTCCTCTGGACCGCGAAACCGTCTGCGAGCTGCTGGAGGCGGCATGGGAGCGAGTGCGGATCTTCGCGGACATCCTCCGGCTTGACCCCGACGACGGAGCACTTGGGGCCAGACTTTCGAAGTTCATGGCCGCCACCAGAGGCGCGGCGGGAAAGGACCGCTCCGGGGCCGCACGGGACCGGGATATCTCGTGGGAAGCGATGCAAATCGGGAATCGGCCCGGAGATGGGGGGGAATCGACAGATCCGCGCATGGTGCTCATCAACGGAATCCAGGACATCACGGAGACGCTCCTGGGAAACTTCGACCTCAACCAGGTTCTTTCCATGGTGATGGAAACCTTGTACCGCGGCCTAGGCTTTCACCGGGTCCTCTTTTGCGTCCTGGAGCCCAACCAAAAACGCATGAGCGCCCGTTTCGGGCTGGGTCCCGATGTGGAACGCCTAACCAAGGCCTTTTCCTTCGGACTTCAGGGCGCCCCCGACGTGTTTCGACTGGCGCTTTCACGGGGAAAGGACGTGGCCATCGACCAGGCGAAGGATCCCAGAATCCGCTCCCGAATCCCTGATTGGTACGTGGAGGCGGTGGCAGCGCCGGCCTTCGCCCTGTTTCCCATCCTCCTGGACGGACGGCCCATAGGTCTGTTTTACGCTGACCGGAAAGAATCGGGCCGGGTTCTGACCACCGAACAGGCCAACTTTGCAAGGGCCCTCTGCAACCAGGCGGTGCTTGCCTTCAAACAGAAGGGTTGAAGCATTACGACTGGGAAAGGAAAACCTCCCCGGGATCCCGTGGCGCTGCTCGGCTGGCGCAGCTTTTCTGGAAAAGAGCCATGGGGTCCATGTTTTTCATTGATCTGTCATATTTCAGCAGCGATTTTCGCGCTGATGAAAAAATGAATACCACCAGTTCACTGGTGGTATCGGGAGACCCCCCTGAAGGGGGGTCTCACCACCAGCTACTCTTTGATTTGGTTATGGGCCGTAGTGCTCCTGGAGAAGCTCTGCTTTTTCTTGGTTTCTGATGTATTCTCGGATCGTTTCTTCATCAAGGCCCACAGTGCTTACGCAGTAGCCACGCGCCCAAAACGTCCGCCCACGCACCATGCGACT
>JAFDIS010000060.1 GCA_019307945.1 Deltaproteobacteria bacterium
CTCCAAAACGCAGTTCAGATCGGGCCTTCAACATATGGCGATCTATCAGCCGGCGACCAAGATCGCGGACGAAAACCAGAAAAGGATAACGAGAGCTAAGTGGATACCCCCTTTCCGGATTTTCCGCCTTCAGTCGGGGCTGCAGCACCAAAGAATGCACCCTGTGGCTTGGGCCCTCACTCGTTGGAGAGGCGTTTTCTCGCGGCATAGAGTCCCGTCGCCGCCAGGAGCAATACAGGGAGGAGGAGCAGATCTCCGAGTCGTGTGTAGATAGTCGGTTCGCGGCTTCCGGGCGTGACTTCGCCCACCAGCAGGGCCTCCTGGAACAGTCCTGTCCTGGCCAGGATTTTTCCGGACGGGTCCACCAGGGCACTGAATCCGGTGTTTGCCGCCCTGACCAGCGGCCTGCCTGTCTCCACGGCCCGGAACACGGTCATGGCCAGGTGCTGGTAAGGTGCGCTGGTGCGGCCGAACCAGGCGTCATTGGTGAGGTTGACCAGCAGATCGGCCCCTTTCCTCGCATGGGTGCGGGCGGGTTCGGGGAAGATGGCCTCGAAACAGATGAGCACTCCTGCTGCGTGTCCGTTCATGCGCAGGGGAACTGCCTTTGTTCCGGCCGCGAAATCCCCTGCGGCCTGTACGAGGCGGTCCACGAAGGGAAGGTATTTTTTCAGCGGGACATATTCCCCGAACGGCACGAGGTGCATCTTGTCATAATGGGCCTCGGGCAGGGGCATGGACTCGCCGCCCCGAATGAGATACGCCCGGTTGAGGTAGCGGATACCACCCCTTCGGCGATCATAGGCCGGGCTGCCGAATATGAGGTCCACCCCGCTTCGGGCGGGCAGAGCGCAGAGGCGGGCTCTCAAACGGGATTTTTCCTGAAAGAAGAAAGGCACGGCGGTCTCAGGCCATACCAAGACCCGGGGTTTGTAGGAAAGGGCCTTTTGACTCAACCCGAGATAAGTGTCCAGGGTCTTTCGGCGGTAAGCGGGATTCCATTTTACGGACTGGTCGATATTGGCCTGAACCACGGCGACTCGGATACCGCCCGCCTCTTGGGACCGGAGCCGGATTTGGTGCAGTGAGTGGTAGCCGTACGCCAGGGCCAGGGCCAGGGCGAAAGCCGCCTGAAGGGCCTGGGGGAGGGCCCGTTTGCGGAATCTAAGGAAGGCGAAAAGGGCGCCGTTGGCCAGGGTGAGGAGAAAGGATATTCCGAATACGCCCGCAAGGTTAGCAGCTTGGATGAGCGTGGGATGCCGGTACTGGGAATGACCCATCAGACACCAGGGGAAGCCGGTCAGCAGGTGTGTTCTCGTGTATTCCAGCAGGACCCACACCGAGGCTACGGCCAGGGAATAGAAAGGGCTCCCGGGCCGCAGGCGGCTCACGAAGAGGCAGAACAGCGCGGGGTACACTGAGAGGTAAGCGGTGAGCAACAGAAAAGGCGCGATACTGGCGACGGGATTCATTTTCCCGTAATGACTCAACACGGGAACGATCCAATAGACAAGCGTAACGTAATGGACGAATCCCGCGATCCCTCCGTAAAGGAGGGCCTTGCGGGTGGGGACGCCCTCCACGGCCTTGAGCAGGGGTACGAGGGCAAACCAGGCCATCCAATCCATCCGGGCCGGCGGAAAGGATGCGGTAAGCAGGATACCGGATAAGAGGGATAAGAGTATCAACGGGATCGGGTTCCCTTCCTCGAACTCAACCGCGGATGCCTCTTGCAGGGATCACCCTCCGTTCGGAGTGTCGGAAATCTTCACCTGGTGCGCCCTACCGTCAAGCGGCCAGGGGAACGAGGGGCCGACAGGGGGCGGTTAATCCGACTCTTCCTCCGGCGAGCCCTCCCGGCGGGTGATCAGGATCTTGTCGATCTTCCGCTGATCCGCATTCTTGATGGTGAAGTGGAAGGAGTCGTAGGGAATCGTTTCCCCGGGCTCAGGGATCCTGCCCAGCAGGTGGATGATGAATCCCCCAACGGACTCGAAATCTCCCCTGGGCAAGGAAATTCGAAGATGGTCCTCCAATCGTTCCACCTCCAGGCGGGCGTCCACGAGCACTGCCTCGTCTTCCAGGACTGTGATCAGAGGCGCTTCATTGTCGTGCTCGTCCATGATGTCCCCCACGATTTCCTCCAGGATGTCTTCGATGGTTACGATCCCGGCCGTGCCCCCATACTCGTCCGTTACTACGGCGAGGTGGGTCTTCTTCTCCTTCAGGGTCCTCAGCAAGTCGCTGAGTTTCTGCTTTTCCGGCACGAAAAGGGGAGGTCTGAGTATTTCTCCGGGAATCTGTGCGCCGGGCTCTTGGCCCCACAACTTCAGCAAGTCCTTGGCATGGAGGATGCCCACGATTTCGTCGATGTTTTCCCGGTGCATGGGTATGCGGGTGTGACCGCATTCGGTGACGAGCTGAATTACTTCTCCTAGGGTGGCATGTAAGGGCGCGGAGGAGATTTCCGTGCGCGGGATCATAACGGAGTGGACCGTGGTCTCCTTGAGGTCCAGAACACCCTGAACCATGACCGTTTCTTCATCACTGACCAGGCCCTTTGCCTGGCCTTCATCCATGAGGTCATGGATTTCCTCCGCGAGATCAACACTGTTGCCGGGATGGGCCCTTTTTCCGAGAAGAGTCTTGATGCGGCGGATGATGCCTTGGTCCGAGCTGTCTTCCAAGGATACCTTTTTCCCTCTCGTGTTGCTGAAAATATTCACATGGTTTTCATTCGCAAACGGCCCTTTTCCACATTCGCCGACCTGCAGCGGGGCTCATTTTTGATTCGGAAACTTGCTCATGCCCATCAAGGCCTTCCGGGACGGGCGCTTCGTTGAATCTCTTATCACTCGAGAAGATAAGATGTTTATAACATTTTATTTTCGCCCTCCCCCCATGTCAAGGTTTTTGGAGCGCCGGGAGCGGTGGACCGTGGCCGAAAAAGATCTGTATTTCTCCTTGACTTGGTGTGCATAGCATGCTAGGTTAACTCGGCTTTAATGGGTTTGATTCCGATCTTGTTTTTCCGTGTCGGAAACGACCCTTGGAGTGGAAACGGCGGGCATAGCTCAGTTGGTAGAGTACAAGCTTCCCAAGCTTGGTGTCGCGGGTTCGATCCCCGTTGCCCGCTCCACTCGGTTCAGGGCTCAAGAAGTCCCGACTCCCTTTTTGAGGTGGCCGGTATCCTCGAAGGCAACGGGCGGAGACCCTTGAAAAATGTCGGATTTTGTTCAGGTTCAAGTCGAAGATCCCGGATTCTGAACGGGGGAACACGAAGATTTTGATCGCAGGGATACATTTTAGGTATTTCGAGGATTAGAATCAGAGTGTGACTTGGCCGCCCCGCAAGACGGGGGCGAGTGTGGAAATTGGGCAAAAGGGGGCGTTTTTCAAAGGTTTCGGGCGGCCTACTTCGAATTGCGGACATGTTGCTGATTCAGCCATTTCGCCTTCAGGTGCTTATGTAGGACTCTCAACATCTTTGTCTGCGGGAGGAAGCGGGTCAAGGGGCCCGCTTTTTTATTCACGATAGTTTCAGGATAGGGTTCCCGCGTTTTTGCGGGGCCCCGGCCAAACGGCAAATGACCCAACGACGGATCGCCGAGCAGATCAGCAGTCTGGCGGACCCCGTGGTGGATGCCCTCGGGCTCGAGTTGGTGGACGTGGAATACCTGACTCAGGGGGGGCGCTGGATCGTGCGCGTCTACGTGGATCGGGAAGGGGGAGTGACGTTGGACGAGTGCGCCATGCTCAGCAGGGAATTGGGGCCGTTGCTGGACGTTAAGGACGTGATCCCCCACGAATATGTCCTGGAGGTTTCCTCACCGGGTCTTAACCGGCGCCTGAAAAAGGAGAAGGATTTCGTGTGGGCGCGGGGTAAAAAGGTGAAACTCCGGACCCGCAACCCCATAGACGGAAGGCGGAACTTCACGGGAATGCTGACGGATGTTCGGGAAGGAGACCTGCTGCTGGAGGTGGAGGGCGGCACGGTGGTCATAGCATTGCGGGAGATCGAGCGGGCCAACGTGGTGTTCGAGTTCGGAACTTGAGACTAGGGAGGACCCTCGCGGGTCTCCCGCGTTCCAGGGCGGCTTCCTAGGAACTTTTGAATGGAAGCGGGTTTCAGGTGCGACCCTGAGCGGGGCGGACGTCACCAAACGTATCGAATGGAGAGAGATGGGCATGGTTACCGATTTGAAAAGGATGATCGAGCAGGTGAGCCGGGAAAAGGGAGTGGAAAAGGATGTCTTGATTCAAGCCCTGGAGGAGGCGGTCAAGGCCGCCGCGAACAAGACCTTCGGCTCCGATTATGACCTGGAAGTCAATTTCAACGAGGAACTGGGAGAAATCGAGGTCTTCGAGTTCAAGGAGGTCGTTGAAGAGGTCACGGACGATCACCTGCAGGTCTCCCTGGAGGAGGCGAGAAAACTGGATCCCGAATGCGAAATCGGTGACAGCCTCGGGATGAAGATGGACACCGGCGCCTTCGGTCGCATCGCCGCCCAATCGGCCAAACAGGTCATAATGCAGCGGCTGAAAGAGGCCGAGAGGGATATGGTCTATGAGGACTACAAGGATCGCAAGGGCGAGATCATCAACGGCATCTTACAGCGATTCGACAAGGGGTCCATCATCGTGAATCTGGGCAGGGCTGAAGGGGAATTGCCCCATAAGGAACAAATACCGCGCGAATCCTACAAACAGGGCGACAGAATTCGGGCGTACATAATGGATGTTCGCCAGTTCAGCCGGGGGCCGCAGATCATTCTTTCTCGAACCCATCCCAACTTCGTGGCCGCCCTTTTCGAAAATGAGGTTCCTGAAATCTCCGAAGGTATCGTGAGAATCGTGCAGGTGGCCAGAGAGCCGGGAAGCCGGTCCAAGATCGCCGTGAGCTCGAGGGACCCGGACGTGGACCCTGTGGGCGCCTGCGTCGGGATGAAGGGCTCCCGTGTACAGGCGGTGGTCCAGGAACTCAGGGGAGAGAAAATCGATATCATTACCTGGGATCCGGACCCGGCCAAGTTCATTTGCAACGCCCTGGCACCCGCCGAGATCGTGAGGGTGATCGTGGACGAGGGGAACCGCGCCATGGAAGTGGTGGTCCCTGACGATCAGCTTTCCCTGGCCATCGGAAAACGGGGGCAGAACGTACGACTGGCTTCCAAACTGACCGGATGGCGGTTGGATGTCACCGGTGAAACGAACTACAACCGTGCCCTGAAAGAGGGCTTTCGCTCGCTTCTCGACTTGCCCGGAGTGGGTGAAAAGCGGGCGTCCGATCTTTATGAGGCCGGATTCGGGTCTGCGGAAGAGGTGGCCAGGGCCACGGTGGAGGAGCTGTCCTCAATAGAGGGTGTGGGCGAAGAGACCGCAGACAGACTGATCGAAGAGGCCAGGGCCTATCTGATCCGAAAGAAGGAGGAGGCCGAAGCCCGTGCCCTGGAGGCGGCCGAGGCGGAAGAAGAAGCTGAGTCGGCACTGGCGGCTGCTCCGGTGGGGGATGAAGGGCGGACATCGGAAGACGAAGAAAGGCTGGAAAAGGCTGAAGATGACGAACCCCGGGCCGTCGACCTCGGCGAAGAGGAGGCATGAACCGGTCAGGACCTGTGTGGTTTGCAGGGCAAAGCGACCCAAGGCGCAACTGTTGCGCCTCGTGGTGGATGAGGCGTCCACCGTGGTGTCGGATTCACGGGGTAACCGTGGTGGGCGGGGGGCCTACGTGTGTCGGGAGGGGGCCTGCCTTTCTCATTTGTCCGGTGTGAAAAATTTGCACAGAGCCTTCCGCAGGTCGCACCCTGTGAAATTGTCTCCCGATCTTCAGGGTTTGTGAGCCGGCTTCGGATTCTGCGGATGATTTCACCGGTGTGCGGGTGGGACCCGGCCGTAGTAGGGTTTGGAAATTCAGGCTAATGACATCTCTGTGCCTGGTGCGGAGGGGTGGAGCGTGACAGGAAAGCGTCTTGGGCCTGCCGCGGGTATCGGCCTGGGGGCGCTGAAGGAATTTTGCTTCATTAACTGGGGGCTTGTATGGCGAAAGTCAGGGTATACGAACTGGCCAGGGAATTCGACATGGAGAGCAAGAAACTGGTCGAGCGACTGGTGGCCGGAGGAATGGATATCAAAAACTACATGAGCACGCTCGACGAGGATGCGGTGGCCCGTGCCAAGGACATCATCAACGGCGCCGTGTCCGAGGTGATCGAGGAACAGCGGATCAAGCCCACGGTCATCAGGAGGCGGAGAAAAAAGATCCGGGTAGAGCCCGAACCAACGCCCGAGGAGGTTCCCGCCGCGGAGCCGGAGGCGCCCGCAGGGGAGGCCGTTGCAGCGGAGGGCGCCGCGCCGCAAATCTCCGACCTTGAAGAGGAAGCGCAGGAGGTGACGCCGCCGGAAAGACCCGAAGAACCGAGAAGAGAAGAGGAGGCCCAAGGGGGGGAGGCCTTTGTGGAGGGGGAAGAAGGCCTTGCGCCGCCTGAAACGGCCGGTGAGGCCGGAGCTAAAGAAGCTGAAAGTCCCTCTGAGGCGGAGGAAGCCGTCCCGGCTCCAAAGGAGGAAAAACCCAAGCGCAAGAAACCGCGAAAGGGTGCTGATGAGCCCGCAAAGATCATTAGACGTCCCGAGGAAGGTCCGTTGAAGGACCTGTTGGCCAGGCGGAAGGAGCGGCCCGCACCCCTGCCCGGCCTTCCTGGTGAAAGGAAACCCGTCCCTCCCACTCCCATCGACATTGCCAAGGATGTGGCACTTGAGGCCGGGAAGGAAAAGCCCAAGAAACGCAAGAAGGGTAAGAAGGCCGCCGTTAAGGAAGATGCCCGCCCCGCGGGCAAGAGCCGTAAAAGGGAGGTCTTCGAGCGGGCGGATCTCTTCGAAGATCGGCCCGCTCGCATGAAAGGAAAGAAGGGGGCACGAGGCAGGAAAGAAGCGGCCAGAAAACGCAAGCACACCGAACTGACCACGCCGAAGGCCATCAAGCGACGGATCAAGGTGGAGGAGACGGTGGTCGTGAACGAATTGGCCAGAGGAATGGGCGTCAAGGCCGTGGAACTGATAAAGGTCCTCTTGCAGATGGGAGTCAGGGTCAACCTGAACCAGAGCATTGATTTTGAGACGGCGTCCCTGGTAGCGGACGAATTCGGATTCGAGCTGGAACTGGATAGCTTCCAGGAAACGGCCCTTCTCGCGGAGGAGCACGACAGTCCCGAATCGCTTCGGCCGCGGCCCCCGGTGGTCACCATTATGGGACACGTGGACCACGGCAAGACGTCGCTCCTGGATTACATCCGCAGTTCCAACATCATCGGAGGAGAGTCAGGTGGAATCACCCAGCACATAGGTGCCTATTACGTGAAGACGGATGGCGGAGACATCGTGTTCCTGGACACGCCGGGTCACGAGGCTTTCACGGCCATGAGGGCTCGGGGGGCCAAGGTCACCGACCTGATCGTCCTGGTGGTGGCGGCCGACGACGGCGTAATGCCCCAGACGCGGGAGGCCATAAATCACGCGCGGGCCGCCGATATTCCTATTGTAGTTGCGGTGAACAAGATCGACAAGGCGGAGGCCGATCCGGAGCGGGTGAAAAGGGAACTGGCGGAACTGGGCCTGTCCCCGGAAGAGTGGGGAGGCGACACCATTTTCGGGAACGTATCGGCAAAGACCGGTGAGGGAGTGGAAGATCTGCTTGGCCTGATTTTGCTCCAGGCTGAGATGCTGGAACTCAAGGCCAATCCGGACAAACCCGCAAGGGGCACGATCATCGAGGCGCGACTCGATAAGAGCAAGGGATCCGTCGCCACGGTACTCATCAAATCAGGAACCCTCAAGCGCGGCGATTACTTCGTTTGCGGACAGCATTACGGCAGGGTGCGCGCCATGACCAATCACCGGGGAAAGCCAATGACATCGGCGGGCCCCTCCATGCCGGTGGAGATTCACGGTATTTCCGGCGTACCCATGGCAGGGGACGAGTTCGTGGTGGTCAAGGACGAAAAGACGGCGAAACAGGTGGTTTCTCACCGTGTGGCCGCCAGCAGGAAGCTGGAGGGTGGCCAAAAAGGCGCCGTGAGCCTGAACGATTTCTTCGATCGGATAAAGGAAGGGGAAGTGAAGGAACTGAACATCGTCCTCAAGGCGGACGTGCAGGGCTCCCTGGAGGCTCTTTTGGATTCCCTGAACAAATTGAGCACCGATGCAGTGAAGCTCAAGGTTATTCACGCCGCTACGGGCGCCATCACCGAATCGGACGTAATGCTGGCCTCGGCTTCGGGGGCCATCATCATCGGGTTCAATGTGCGGGCCAACCCGAGGGTCATGGATGTGGCCGAGAGGGAACAGATCGACGTGCGTTACTACAACGTAATCTACAACGCGCTTCAGGACGTGCGATCCGCGATGGCCGGCCTGCTGGAACCCGTGTACCAGGAGACGGTGATCGGTCGCGCCGACATCAAGGAGATCTTCCATATCCCGAAGGTGGGGGCCGTTGCTGGTTGTTATGTAACCCACGGGCATGTGCTGCGCAATGCCAGGGTCCGTGTGCTACGGGACGAGGTGGTGGTCTTTGATGGGAAGATATCGTCTCTGAGGCGCTTCAAGGACGACGTGAAGGAAGTTCAGTCCGGTTACGAATGTGGGATCGCCGTGGAGAAATTTCAGGACCTCAAACCGGGAGACGTCTTTGAAGTCTACGAAGTGGAAGAGGTCGAGGCGGAGTTTTGATACATGGTGATTGGCGCGCTTAGGGTGGAATTCCACCTTGCCGAGGGCCGCTCCCTGAAAGGGAAGAGAAAGGTGGTCCGCAGTATGGTGGACAAGGTCAAGGCGAGATTCAACGTCGCCGTGGCCGAGGTGGGGTCCAACGACAAGTGGCAGAAGATCGAGATCGGGATCAGTGCGGTGGGCAACGACAGGCGGCACGTGGACTCCTCCCTGAGCCATGTGTTGGGCTACCTCGAATCCCTCTGCCTCGCCCAGATCGTCCACACGGAGATGGAGATCCTGAATTTATGACGGTTTTGGGCGGCTTCATGGAAAGCGCGAAGATCGGGACCGGGGTATCACCGTATTTGTGGAATCCGACCACTACGAGGCTGTGGAAAAAGCGTAGCGAGCGCAGGTGAGGCAGGGCAAATATGGAGGCGAAAAGGCCGAAGCCGCATCCGGTAAGTGAGGATTTTGAGCCTCAATTTGACCTGAGCATCAGCAAGTCCGGTACTTTTTTGGAAGCCTGCTGAGTGTCCCCGCATGGAGGTAGACACATGTTGCCCGGAAGACGTTCCCGGCGGGTGGGAGATCAAATCCTGAAGGAGATCGCCTCTCTGCTTTTACATACGATTCGGGATCCCCGGGTGGTGGGTGTTACGGTGACGGGTATACGCATGACCGACGACCTCAAACGCGCCCGGGTGTTTTACAGCCTCATGGGAGAGGCCGGGGAAATCGCACGGGCCCAGAAAGGGCTTGAGAGCGCTACGGGATTCATCAAACGCGAAATCGGGATGAGGATGGAACTGCGCTACGTGCCGGATATTCGTTTTGTACACGACCCCTCGCTGGAGCTGGGCAGTCGTATGGAGCGGGTCTTGAGCGGTTTGCAGGCAGGCGTTGACGGGGAGCCGGATACCGATGAATGATCGGCGGGCTGTTTCCAGGATCGTGGAGATCCTCCGGGCCGGAAGCCGGTTTCTACTAGCGACCCACAAGGAGCCGGACGTGGACGGCATCTCTTCCATGCTGGCCTTGGGGCTGGCCCTGGAAGCGGCGGGCAAGAGGCCGCAAATGGTCACCGAATGCCCCGTTCCTCCGCCCTTGGACCGACTGGAGGGCGCGGAGAAGATCCTGGTGGTTGAAAGAATGGGACATGCCGACGCGACGCTGGTGCTCGACTGCGGTGATCTGAAACGCCTGGGAGGGCTCGGGCCGCGCCTGCAGGGGACAAGGCCCCTGATCAACATCGATCACCACGCCACGAACACGCGCTTCGGGGACGTCAATTTCGTGGAACCGGACCGCTCTTCCACCGGGGAGATGGTGTTCGAGATCATCAGGGAAGCGCAACTGCCCCTCGGGCCCGCGGTGGCCGGGAATATCTTCGCCGCCATCCAGGGGGACACCGGATCCTTCCAGTACGACAACACCTCGTCGCGGGCGCTGCGGGTGGCCGCCGAGATGGTGGAACGAGGGGCCGTGCCCTGGGAAGTCTCGCGCAGGATGATGAACCGCTATCCCAGGGCCCGCCTGGAATTGCTTAGGAAGGCGCTGGAAACGCTGGAATTTCACTGCCGGCGGAACGTGGGCATCATGACCTTGACCAGCGAGATGTTTAGCAGGGCGGGGGCGATCCGGACGGACAGCGAACGTTTTGTAGACTACCCCCGCTTTGTGGAGGGAGTCGAGGTGGCCGTTCTGATCCGACAGACGGCCGAGGATGCTTACAAGTTCAGCCTCAGGTCCAACGGAATGGTGGATGTGGCGCAACTGGCTGTCTCCTTCGGGGGAGGAGGGCACGCCCGGGCCGCCGGTTTCGAAGTCCACGGGGATCTGGAGACGGCCAAAGCGGCGTTCCTGGAGGAGGCCCGGCGAGTTCTCGATGAAAAATTCGCCTCACGGTATACTGCTGGTGGACAAGGCTGAAGGGGAGTCTTCATTCGACGTGGTGCGCAAGGTCCGCTCGTTGCTGGGGGGCGGGCGGCGACTCAGGGTGGGGCACGCAGGAACCCTGGATCCTTTCGCCACCGGGCTGCTGGTGGTGATGATCGGCAAGGGGACGAAACTTTCGCCGTTCCTGATGGCGGGCAGGAAACGATACCGGGCGGTGCTGGTGCTTGGAGAGGAGACCGACACCCTGGATCCCACGGGCAGGGTGACGCGGACCGCGCCGGTGCCGGCCATGGATGGAAAGCGGCTTCGGGAGGTTGCGGGCCGTTTCGTGGGAGAGATCGAACAGGTGCCGCCTGCGTATTCGGCGGTCAAGTCAGCCGGAAAGCGCGCCTATGCCCTGGCGAGGAAGGGCCTGGCGGTCAGGCTCAGGCCGCGGAAGGTATGGATTTACTCCCTGGAAGTGCTGGACGTTGATCAGCCGCAGGTGGCCATTGAGGTGGAGTGCTCGTCAGGGACGTACGTGCGGAGTCTGGCCGCTGATATGGCCCATGAATTGGGAACCTGCGGGCATCTCGGGGCGCTCAGGAGGCTTTCGAGCGGTTCGTTCCGGATTGAGGAAGCCCTGCCGTCGCGGGGAATCGGCAAGGACATTTGTTCGAAAGAACTGGCCGAACGAGTGATTCCGCTGCGCGACGCCCTGCCGGACATGCAGGAGATACGGGTGAGCCACTCCATGGCCGAGAGTATCGGTCGCGGCCGGTCGCCGGGCCTTAGTGAATTACCGGGCGGACCGCCTCCGCCCGGCTGGCAGGGACGGCACGTGAAATTGGTCCGGGGAGACAGACTTATCGCCATCGGTCTCGTGGAGACTGGCCCGGGACGCGGCCGGGGCCGGGTAAAGCTCGTTCGGGTATTGGGGAACGAAAACTGAGAGTGCGCAACATAAATATGGGGATCCATCAACAGAAACCTTTGTCTGGTTTTGAGACCATAAACCAAGGAGGGAAAGAAAGTGGTTTTGACGCCTGAAACCAAGAAAGCGGTAATCGATCGATTCAAGGTTCATGAAAAGGACACCGGGTCGCCGGAGGTTCAGATCGCCATCCTCAGCAATCGAATCCGATACCTCACGGAGCACTTCAAGGTGCACAAGAAAGATCACCACTCCAGACGGGGCCTGCTGAAACTGGTGGGACAGCGAAGGAGGCTCCTCAACTATCTCAAGAGGAAAGATGTGGAAAGATACAAAACGCTCATCAAGGAATTGGGCATCCGCAAATAATCACGGAAGCCGAATTGCAAGACACGGGAAAGGATGTGTGCGCAATGATTAAGAGCTGTTCCATGCAGATCAACGGGCAAACGCTGCACCTGGAGACCGGGAGAATCGCCAGACAGGCCAGCGGTTCAGCCGTGGTCACGCTGGGGGAGACCGTGGTTCTGGTTACGGCCGTGTCCACGGACGAGGTGAGGGAAGGAATCGATTTCCTTCCGCTGACCGTGGAATATCAAGAAATGTCTTATGCGGGGGGGAGGATTCCGGGGAATTTTTTTCGGAGGGACATGGGGAGGCCCAGCGAAAAGGAAACGCTCACGGCCCGTCTCATCGACCGGCCGCTTAGACCGCTCTTCCCGAAGAATTACCACTTCGAGACCCAGGTCATCGCCAGCGTCCTTTCAACGGACAAGGAGAATGAGGCGGACGTACTGGCCATCTTGGGCGCTTCGGCCGCTCTGGAGGTCTCCGATATCCCTTTTGCCGGGCCCATCGCCGGCGTGCGAGTGGGCAGGGTGGAAGGCGATCTTGTTGCCAATCCCACCATGAGCCAACTGGACAAGAGCGACATCAACCTCATCGTGGCCGGAAACCGCAAGGCCGTGGTCATGGTGGAGGGCGGAGGCCGGTTCGTATCGGAGGCCGATATGATCGATGCCATTTTCTTCGGCCATGAGGCCCTTCAGCCCATGCTTGACATGCAGGAGGAGTTGAAGGCCGCCGCGGGCCGGGCCAAACGACCCGTGACCCCGGCGCAGGAGGATCATGCCCTGGCGCGAAAGGTGGAAAATGAAGGCGCACCGCTGCTTCGGGATGTGATACGCACGGCGGACAAGGTCCTGCGTAACCAGAAGAGAAAAGAGGTCACCTCGGCGGTCATCGAAAAGCTCTCCCTAGAATACGAGGGCATGGAAGGCCAAATCAAGGATCTGCTCCACGACCTGGAACGTGACATGGTCCGCAAGATGATCCTTGAAGAGGGCAGGAGGATAGACGGCCGGGCCTTCGATGAGGTGAGACCCATCGAATGCATGGTGGGCATCCTGCCCCGGGTGCACGGCTCGGCCCTGTTCACCCGTGGCGAAACCCAGGCCATGGTTCTCACCACCCTGGGCACGGAATTCGACGAGCAGAAGATCGAGTCGATCTATGGGGACGATTTTCGCTCGTTCATCCTTCATTACAACTTTCCGCCATACTCCGTGGGGGAGGCGCGCAGGCTGGGCGGCCCCGGCAGGAGGGAGATAGGCCACGGTGCGCTCGCCCGTCGCGCCTTGCTGCCCGTGATGCCCGACAAGGAGGCCTTCGGGTACAGCGTCAGAGTGGTTTCCGAGATCCTCGAGTCAAACGGATCGAGTTCCATGGCCAGCGTGTGCGGGGGCTCCATGTCCCTCATGGATGCGGGGGTTCCCATCAAGGAAGCGGTGGCTGGCGTGGCCATGGGCCTGGTGTCGGGTGACGGCCGCATCGCGGTGCTGACCGACATCATCGGTGACGAGGATCATTACGGCGACATGGACTTCAAGGTCACGGGAACGCGTGACGGCATCACCGCCCTTCAAATGGACATCAAGATGGAAGGGATCAGCAGGGAAGTGATGGAGCGCGCACTGGAACAGGCCCGGGTGGCCAGGCTCTTCATCATGGACAAGATGGATCAGGCCATCAGCAAGGCGAGGCCCGAGGTCTCTCAGTATGCGCCCATCATACTCAAGACCGAGATCAAACCGGAAAAGATCAGGACCGTTATCGGTCCCGGCGGAAAGGTGATCAAGCATATCTGCAGCGAGTCGGGTGCGCGGGTGGATGTCAATGACGAGGGCGAGATCACTATCTCAGCTTCGGACCAGGAGAGCGCCGAGAGGGCCCTGGCCATGATCGAGGAACTGGTCAAGGAGGCTGAGATCGGAAAGCTTTACATGGGCAAGGTGGTGAAAATCACCGACTTCGGCGCTTTCGTGGAGATCCTGCCCGGCGTGGACGGGCTTATCCACATCTCCCAGCTCGACCGGGGCAGGGTGGAAAAGGTCTCCGACGTGCTTCAGGAAGGCGAGAAGGTGTTGGTCAAGGTCCTGGACGTGGACGAACAGGGCAAGGTGCGTCTTTCCCGCAAGGCCGCCCTCGGAGAAAGCCTCGACGATGTATCGTAAAACGGTCCTTCCAAACGGCGCCGCCATCGTAACGGAGCGCGTGGAGCACATGCGCTCCGTGTCACTGAGTATCTGGGTCAACGCAGGCTCCCGCGACGAAACAGAACGAGAAAACGGCATCTCCCACCTTATCGAGCACATGATATTCAAAGGCACCCGCACCAGGGACAGCCTCATGATAGCCAAGGAGCTGGACGCCATAGGAGGTCTCTCCAACGCCTTCACCGGCAAGGAGAATACCTGTTTTCATGCGCGAGTGCTGGATAAGCACTTCGATCGTCTCGCCGACATCCTGGCGGACATATTCCTCAATTCCCGTTTCGATCCCGAGGATCTTGACCGTGAAAGACAGGTCATCCTCCAGGAAATTAACATGGTGGAGGACACCCCGGACGAAAACATCCACACGCTTTTCAACCGGAGCTTCTGGCGCAACCATCCCATAGGGATGCCGATCCTGGGCACCTCGGATACCGTGACCGCCATAGACCGGGAAGCCATCTTCCGTTACATGGAGAGGAATTACGTTCCTGAAAGGATCCTCGTGGTGGCGGCAGGCCTGGTGGACCATGAAAAGACGGTATCATTTTTCGGGCCTCTTTTCGAAAGGATGCAACCTGGTTCGGGCGCATGGGAGAGATCCAGTCCCCGTTCCCACTTCGGTGTGCAGGCTCATGAGAAGTCCTTGGAACAGGTGCATGTGTGCCTGGGAGTGTCCGCCCCTTCCATGACGGACCGGGATCGGTTTCCGTGCGCACTCTTTAACACGATCCTGGGGGGAAACATGAGTTCCAGGCTTTTTCAGGAGGTGCGCGAGAATCGCGGTCTGGCCTATTCTGTGTATTCCTTCCTGACGGCCTATACCGATGTGGGGGTCCTGGGCATCTGTATGGCCACCGACAGGGAAAAGGTCAATCCCGCCCTGGAGGTGGTAAACACGGTGGTCCAGGCCATACGCAAGGGGGAGGTGACGGAGACGGATCTCGAGGAGGCGCGCGAGCACCTCATAGGCGGGATATACCTGTCCTCCGAGAGCAGCGATAACCTGATGATGCGGCTGGCCAAGAACGAGTTCGCATTCGGTGAGTACGTTTCGCTGGAGGAATTGGTGGAAAACCTCGAGAAGACCTCTCTGGACGAAGTCATCGACATGGCCCGGCGCGTATTTCACGGGGATGAGGTTTCCCTGACCACGCTGGGGCCCTTTTCAGAAGGAGACGTGGACAGGCAATGGCTGCATTTCGCTTGAACGCCGGGAGCCCGACGAAACGGGGGGCGGGCTTGGAACAGAGGGTGGTGGTACGGATCATGCGGATAGAGGAGGGCCACGACCTGCCGCTGCCCGCATACGCCTCTTCGGGCGCATCAGGAATGGACCTTCGCGCGGCCGTGCGGGAACCGATCACCCTGGAGCCTGGTGAGATCCGGCTGATCCCCACGGGGATCGCCGTTTCCATTCCTGAGGGATATGAGGCCCAGGTTCGGCCCAGGAGCGGCCTGGCGCTCCGGCACGGTATCGGCATGGTGAATGCGCCGGGCACCGTTGATTCGGATTACCGCGGCGAGATTGGTGTGATTCTGGTCAACTGGGGAAAGGAACCCTTCCTCGTGAGGCGGGGGGACCGGATCGCCCAGATGGTGATCGCACGAACCTGCCGCGTTGACCTGGAAGAGGTTTCGCGCCTGGATAATACCAGCAGGGGAGCGGGCGGTTTCGGTCACTCGGGGCTCGAATGAGCGGAGGAATGAGACTCACCGTTCTGGCCTCGGGCAGCCGGGGAAACGCCTGCGTGGTGGAGGCCGGCGGGGCGACCCTGCTGTTGGACGCGGGACTCAGCTGCCGCGAACTGGTCAGGCGCCTCCATGACGTGGGATTGCGCCCGGAGAGCATTGAGGCGCTGATCATTACTCATGAGCACCTGGATCACCTGCGGGGGGCCGGACCTTTTGCAAGGCGGTTCGGTGTGCCCGTGTATCTGAACAAGGGCACCTATGACAGGTGTGAGGGAACCGTGGGCCGATTGCCGGAGCGGGTATGTTTCGACACGGGAGGGACCCTGGTCTTCGGAGGCCTCCTCGTGGAAACCTTCACCAAGTGCCACGACGCGGCCGATCCCCTGGGGGTTGTTCTGAAGGCGGACGGCGTCAAGGCGGGCGTGCTGACGGACCTGGGGAGAAGCACGCGCCTGGTTGAAGATAGGCTGAAGGGTTGTGACGCCCTGATCATGGAATTCAACCACGACGAGCAGATGCTCAGGGAAGGCCCCTACCCGCTTGCCGTGAAACGGAGGATTCTGGGCCGGGAAGGCCACCTTTCAAATGAAGAGGCCGGAGCGCTCCTGGAAGTGCTGTCCCATCCGGATCTGAAACACGTGGTGACGGCCCATCTGAGCGAGGTAAACAACCGACCTGAGATGGCCTTTCAGCAGGCGAGGGGGGTCCTCGACCGCCGTGGTCTTACGCGGACTCGTGTCCATCTGAGCAGTCAATTCGAGCCGGGGCCCCGGATCGTCTTGTAGCCGCTCCCCGGCAGAGATACCTTATTCCCAGGGCGGGGGAATTCCTGGTCGGAATTTTCCGTGAGGATGTTTGTGATGGTTCGGGCCCATGGAAAAGCGCAAGCGAAAAAAAAGAAGGAAAGCCGGACCGGAATACCTTTGTTCCTGTTGCGGACGGAAACAGCCTTTTTGCTGGACCTGTCCGTGCGGGTTTCAGATCTGCAACCGGTGTATGGATGACAATCTCTGGGGACTCACGTGCAGCGGGGTCAACTGGCAGTGTCCGGACTGCGGTGCCCTGAGGCCTTTTTGACGGTGCCGCGGAAGCGCCCCGGCCGGGAGGGGATGCTATGAAAAACGTCTTCATGGATTCCTACTTTTTCGCATTGGCCCGGGTCATAGATGCCATTTACCGGGACGATGAGGAACTGGCCGATATCCTGCACTTCATCGTCTCACTGGCCGCTGAACTGACCGGCGCCAAAGGCGCCACCCTCCGGGTCCTGGAACACGGGACTTTCGACCTGAAGGTTGTCTCCAGCTACGGGCTCAGCCAGAAGTATCTGGAATCGGGGGCCATCGACCAGGGAAGGAGCGTGACCGAAATCATTAACGGGGACGTGATCATCATAAATGATTTCGAAAACGACAAGCGGATCCAGAACCGGGATGCGGCCGAAAGAGAAGGGCTCCGCGCCGTGATCGGTCTTCCATTTACGGTCAACGAGACCACCTACAGCATTCTGCGCGTCTATTTTCCCACCAGGAAGGTGCCGATGCAGGAAGAGATGGAACTGCTCAACGGGTTGGGGAGACTTAGCTGTCTGGCTATCAACAACGCCGTGCTGCGCGGCATTCGTGACGCCCAATCACCGCTCAGTCATGGGATCTGACGTCACGCTGCAAGGACGCGGGAAAATTTCGGATCCCTGGCTCCACGTGGTGCTCTATGAACCGGAAATCCCGGCAAACACCGGTAACATCGCAAGACTCTGCGGCGCAGCCCGCCTTGTCCTGCACCTGATCCACCCCCTGGGTTTTAGGCTGGACGACAGACACCTCAAACGTGCGGGCCTGGACTACTGGCCCCAGGTGGACGTACGCCCGCACGAAAACCTGAAGGCCTTGATGGATTCCATTCCCCGGGGGCATCGTATCTTCGCCTTCAGCCGCCACTGCGGGGAACCTTACACAAGGGCGCGACCCCGGCGCGGCGACTACCTCATTTTCGGCCCGGAGACCCGCGGGCTTCCCCCCCGCCTCAGGAGCGCTTATCCCTGTTACCGCATTCCGATCTGGGGGAATGTCCGAAGTCTCAACCTGTCCACCGCTGTTGGCATCGTCACCTATCATTTCCTCCACCACATGGGACGGTTTTAGCCCGCATCCGCCCCACGGATCGATACGCTCTCGCGAGGGCGGCCGGTGGTACCGGCTAAAAGCGGCGTGGAGAGATATAGCACGAAAGGCCGGAGAAGGCCACTCAGAGGCCCTTTTGGCATCTTTCTGACAGTTCCGAAAGCAGATCCAGGACCCGGGCGGCCGCCTCCGGAGCCATGGTGCCCATGCCGCAAGAGGGGGTGATCAGGGAGCAGGCTGCAATTTTTTCCGGTGAAAATCCCCACTGCCGGACACGGTCGAGGCCGCCCTTGAGGCGTTCGAGGAGGTCATCGACGGATTCACTGCCGGTGAATTCGGAGGTGGGGACCACTCCCCAGGCGATCGCGCCCCCCTGTTCCAGGAATCGACCCAGCGCCTCCGGGTAAAGCAGGAAAGCGTCCAGGTAACCGAAGGCGTCAAAGTTGATGATGTCGGGCTTGGCTTCCGCTATCATGGCCCAGTCCGTGTTCCCGCAGCAGTGAATCCCCACCAGGGCGGAGGACCGTTTCTTGAGAAAAGCGATCACTTCTGAAAGACAGTCGATGACCTGCTCCCGGGAAACCGGGGTGAAAGCCGAGCCGAAGCCCGACAAATAGGGCTCATCGAAAAAAAGTACCGGCCTTCGCCCGCACTGCGACAGCCTTTTCACCTGCCACAAGGCCTTGATGGCAAGGCCCTTGGTCATGGCCTCCAGAAGTTCCGGGTCGTGAAGCACCGGCTTGCCGTCAGGCCCCAGCACGCCTGCGGCAAACGTGAGCGGTCCCACGCTCTGACCCTTTATGAATGAATCCGCAACCGCCTCTTCCTTCTCCAGCAGCTCCAGCAACCGGTAAAGGCCGCAGGCCCCGGTTTCGGATATTGCGAAACGTTCAACTTCCTCTGCGAGATAAGACTCGTAAAAGGAGACCAGGGCCTCTTCCCTGGGCGTCTCGGGGGAGATGAAAACGGACCTTCGCCCTTGGTCAACTGAGAGCGAAGGGAGCCCCTCCGTATACTGGATGGACATGTCCTCCAGGGGGCTTTTCCTTATGAACTGCGGCCAGTAAGGCATGCGGGGCAGGCGGCGCAGGATGTCCCTGCAGGTTCGGTCCACCTCAAGAAAAGGGACGCTGCCGATGCCCGTGGCCGTGAAATTGAACGCCTGCTCCTCAACGCCCATGTCCTTCCTCCTGGATCCTGGAAAGCCATCCTTCGAGGACCTGGATCATTCTTTCTTTTTTCTCTTGCCTCCTTGCCTCTCTTGCGGCCGCCTCGTACTCGGAGTCCGACGGAGCAATGGAGGTCCCGGCCAAAGGGGGTGCGGGGGAGAGCGGTCGCGCCGCCCGTGCCCCGGTTCCGGGGCCTTCCAACGGCCGGGGAGGCGCTTCAGTGTCCATGACACCGGGAGTCGAGACCTCCTTCGGGGCGGGCGGAGCATCATGTGTGGTCGATAGCTCCTCCAGGATCCTCAGGGCCTCGGGGTCCCCGGGGTGGTGAGCCAGGAATTTTCGCAGACATTCCTCCGCCTTTATGGTACTTCCCTGCCGCTGATGGATACGCGCCTGTAGTTTGAAAACAGAGACTTGCTCTTCCAGGAATGCCGCCGCCTTCTCCGCGTGGATTTCCGCCATACCGACCTGGTTTCTCTCCAGGTGGATCTCGGAAAGGAGGGTCCTGAGCCCCACATGGTCGGGGTGGCGCCGCACGGCCTCCTCGCCGTGTCGGATCACCCGGGAAGGCTCGGCGACTTCCTTCAGTTTCTTGAGCAAAACGCACGCGGTGTCCGGCGACGGGCCGGCTGCCAGCAGTTCCTCCAGAAGCGATGCATAGGCGTCCATGTGCTGTCCTCCTAAGGATTTTCGTCCCGGCCGCCGGGCCGTCGTCTTCCGCCGTGCCCCCGGCGGTGTGCTTCGGGCGGTCCCGGCGCTCCCCCTGGGAATCGATAGATCATCTCGTTGTCTTTCACCATTCCCAGCTCCCGCCGGGCCACGGCCTCGGCATAGGCCGGATCGTTCCTGAGGCGTTCGATCTCCTTTAGCAGCGCCTGGTTTTCCTCTTGAAGTCGCCTTATCTTTTCTATGTGGAGCCGCCGCTCCTTTTCCAGCCGGTAGAGATGCACGAAGCCCCGTTCGCCAAAGCCCAGCCATGCGACCACAGGTCCGAAGATACACAGGCCGATCAGGGAATACTTGAACAGGGGCCTCATTCCGGTTTCTCGGTCTTCCATTTCGCCGCGATCACGATGGAACGGATACCGGCCGTCTTGGCCAGGTCCATGACGCGCACCACGCGGCCGTGGCGCACGTTCTTGTCGGCCTGGAGTATCAGGTGGACCATGGGATCCTCTTCCACCGCCTTGACAAGCGCCGATTTTAGAGACCGTCCTCCCATCAAGTGCCCGTCCATGTAAGTCCTTCCGCGACTGTCCACCACCACGATCACCCTGGCTTGATCCCTCCTTTCGTAAACCCTCTGAACGGATTTGGGGAGTCGTATGCGTACCCCCGATGCCATGTCGAAGTGTGACGTCAGCATGAAAAAGATCAGGAGTAGAAAGACTATGTCAACCAGCGGGGCGATCCCCAGCCGGGGCTCTTCTTCCGGTTTCCTGCGGAATCGCACGGGATCAGTCCTCTGCCTTGCTGTAACGATCCATGAGTTCAACGAGCCTGATTGAGTTCTCTTCCATCTCGAAGATGAGGGTGTTCGCCTTGTCCTTCAAATAACGGTGACACACAAGGGTCGGTATGGCCACGCAAAGGCCCGTGGCCGTTGTGATTAGGGCCTCGGCGATACCCCCGGCCAAAGGGGCGGGATTGCCGATACCCTGTACCGATATGGCGTTGAAGGTCTTGATCATTCCCGACACCGTGCCCAGGAGTCCCAACAATGGTGCGATGTTGGCCACGGTGGACAAAATGCCCACGTTTTTTTCCAGGATGGTGGCCTCGCGGCTTCCCCTTTCTTCTACGGCCTCCTTGACCAGCCACATTCCTTTGCGTGCGTGTTTCAGGCCTGCAAGAAAGATGTGTGCGATGGAAGAGCCGTTCTCGCGGCACGCCGAGACGGCCTCGGGGAGTCTCCGTTCTTTGAGGAGGTCCTCCACCTTCAGAACGAACTCCTCGGGTATGATGTTACGCCGTCGCAGCACCCAGATGCGTTCGAGAAAGACCGCCAGGGCGATGATGGAACACAGAATTATGGGGTACATGAACACCCCGCCCTTCACCATGAGATCGAACATGAAGCCCCCCGGAGATCGGTTCCGCTCCCCGGGCCCCACGTCCCGGGCCGGGAAGCGGATTCTTAAAGGATTTTGCGGGCGCGGCGCAACGCCTGCGGGATTCATTCGCGGATGGAAGCTCGTCTGTGCCCTGAATCTATTCGTACGGGCACAAGATAGCTTCGAACGCTCCGGTAAGTCAAGGAGTGTGGGATGCCGGCGTGGGGCCGCCGGCATTGCGGGGGTCTTTCCCGGGAGCGGACCCCGGAGTGTTTGCTGCAGGAAAAAGGCCTGGAACTCAGGTCGTTGCGCCAGGCCGCCTATTCGTCGTCCTTGGAGATATGTTTTTCCAGTGTTTCCGCCTTGTAACCTGCCTTTTCGTAGTCGTCCAGCGCCCGCATCTTGAGATCCCGGTCCTTTATTTTTTCGGAATGGGTGTCGGCCAGTTCCGCAGCATGGCTCCACATGCCCTGTTTTTCGTATTCGCGGATCTGTTGTTCCACCTTGGCGTGCTCGGGCGAGGTCTCCACGACGGCGGCGCGGCACCAGGAAATGACTTTTCGGATTCTGCCCCCGCATTCCGGGCATACGGTAAGAGGCGCCTCTCCCAGGGCCTGAATTACTTCGAAGCGGGATGCACATTTTTCGCAAGTATTTTCGGAATCGACCGATTCGTATTCATAGATGGGCATGGAATCACCACCTCCCCGTGGGACCGCACGCCGCAGACCCATCTGCGGCTGCTACGTG
>JAFDIS010000061.1 GCA_019307945.1 Deltaproteobacteria bacterium
CTCTACGGTGCCACCAAACTCTGCTCCGAAATCCTGATCCAAGAGTACGTGGATGCGTATGGCCTGCAGGCCGTGATCAATCGCTGCGGCGTGATAACCGGGCCGTGGCAGATGGGCAAGGTGGACCAGGGGTTCGTGGTGTTGTGGATGGCGCGACACTTATGGGGAGGGGAACTTTCCTACATCGGGTTTGGGGGGAAGGGCAAACAGGTTCGGGACATCCTTCATGTGGAAGACCTCTATGACTTGGTGGCCTATCAGCTGGACCACATGGAAGATTTGAGTGGATCCGTGTTCAACGTGGGAGGGGGGCCGGATCGGAGCATTTCCTTGTTGGAACTGACGGGGATGTGCCGCAGATTAACCGGCAACGAGATCTCGATCCAGTCTCAGGCCCAAGACAGAGCGGCTGATATCCCCTACTATGTCTCCGACTGCCGAAAGGTACGAGAAGCGACGGGCTGGAGACCAAAACGGGACCTGGAAAGGATCCTGGCCGACACCCTCGCCTGGCTTCGAGAAAACGAGAAGGACCTCAGACCCCTTCTGGGCCCGGAGGCGGCGAGCAATGGAGGGGGGGAAGCCGGATGAAAGTGGCGGTGGTCACGGGCTCCGGGGGCCTGGTGGGGTCCGAGGCTGTCCGTTTCCTGGCCGAAAGAGGTTTTCGCGTCGTGGGGATGGACAACGACATGCGGAGCCGCTTTTTCGGGGAAGAGGCATCCGTGGCGTGGAATGTCGCCAGGCTGAAGGAGGAATGCGGTTCATACACGCATTGCCAGGTGGACGTCCGCGACACGGATTCCGTAGATGCCATCTTCCGCACCTATGGGAGCGACATCCGCCTGATCGTCCACGCGGCGGCCCAACCTTCCCACGACTGGTCGGCACGGGAGCCTCTGACGGACTTCGGTATCAACGCGCAGGCCACGCTTCTGCTACTGGAGATGACCCGTAGACACTGCCCCGAGGCCGTCTTCATCTTCACATCCACCAACAAGGTGTATGGCGACGCCCCCAACAGGCTCCCCCTGGTGGAACTGGAAACCCGATGGGAAATCGATCCCTCGCACCCCTACCACGCCAACGGCATCGACGAGAGCATGAGCATCGACCAGAGCAAACACAGCCTGTTCGGGGCTTCCAAAGTGGCGGCCGACATCCTGGTTCAGGAATATGGGCGGTACTTCGGCATGAAGACCGCCTGCTTCCGGGGCGGCTGCCTGACGGGCCCCGCCCACTCAGGCACGGAACTTCACGGATTCCTGGCCTACCTGATGCAGTGCACCCTGACGGGCACCCCATACACTGTTTATGGGTACAAGGGAAAGCAGGTGCGGGACAACATCCACAGCCGCGACCTCGTGAACATGTTCTGGCACTTCTACCAGAATCCAAGGCAGGGTGAGGTCTACAATGTTGGGGGCGGCCGCCATGCCAACTGCTCCGTTCTGGAGGCCATCTCCCTGTGCGAGGAAATCACGGGAAAAAAGCTGAACTGGACCTACAAGGAGAACCACCGGCAGGCAGATCATATCTGGTGGATCAGTGATGTGGGCAAGTTCAGAACCCATTTCCCGGATTGGGACTATTCCTTTGACCTCCGGGACACACTGAAGACCATCTATGAGGGATTGAGGCAAAGGGCAGGGGCCGGCCGATCGCAGACACGAGGAAGCGGCCGGGCCTAATTCGGTGGAAGTCCGGAAGGGTGCTCATTTTTACCGCACCCGAAAACAAAAGAAATGGATCTGACGAATGGAGCCACGAAAAGAGAAGAAGGACGTCGCTAATGACATCTTGGCGACCGCTCCTGCCGCCGACTACCAGAAAAGACTCAGCCGCTTTTACCAGCGGAAGCGGGTCCTGGTCACCGGGGCATGCGGAACCGTGGGCAGGGAACTTGTCCGACAGCTTTTGAAGAAGCGACAGGTGGAAGAACTCGTGGGGTTGGACAACAACGAAAGCGAGCTCTTTTTCCTGGAGCAGAAATATCAGGAGTTTGCCAATGCCTCCTTTTTCCTGGCCGATGTGAGGGATCGTGATAAGCTGTGCCGAAAGACCAAGGGCATAGACATTGTCTTCCATGCAGCGGCCTTCAAGCATGTCATAATGTGCGAAAAATCCCCCTTCGAGGCGGTGCAGACCAACATCCTGGGCGTTCAGAACATAATATACGCGGCCACGGAGAACCGGATCGAAAGGGTTATTTTCACGAGCTCAGACAAGGCGGTAAACCCCACGAACGTCATGGGGACCTCCAAGCTGATGGGGGAACGCCTCATCACCGCGGCCAATAACAACTTTAGGGGAGAAGGGTCGATCTTTTCATCCACACGGTTCGGGAACATCATCGGCTCCAGGGGATCCGTTTTCCAGGTGTTTCGAAAGCAGATTCAAAGGGGTGGACCAGTGACCCTTACCGAAGAGGGGATGACTCGATTCATCATGAGTCTGGAGCAGGCTGTGGATCTGGTGATCGATTCCGGATATCTGTCGTGTGGCGGAGAAGTGTTCATTACCAAGATGGACGTAATACGGATCAAGGACCTTGCGGCGGTCATGATTGAGCAGTTGGCACCGGTCTACGGCCATTCGCCCGACGATATCCAGGTACGGGTCATCGGAGCGAAACCGGGTGAGAAGATGTACGAAGAGCTGATGAACCAGGAAGAGACACGGCGCGCCTGGGAACTGGATCGGTATTTCGTGGTGCTCCCGGCATTCAAGAACATCTACCGGGACGTGAAATATGGGTATGAAAAGGTCCTCCGCCGCAGCGTTGAACGGCCTTACAATTCTGAGAATGAGGTTCCGCTGAGTCGATCTCAGCTCAGGCGGTTTCTGAAAGACAACTCTCTTCTCACCTGGGCATCATGATGAATGAGGCCAAAGAAAGGCGGGTTTCATGCGCGTTCTCATACTAGGAGGGGACGGTTATCTGGGCTGGCCCACGGCCATGCATCTGTGTGCGGAGGGCCACGAGGTTGCGGTGGTGGATAATTATCTGAGGAGGCGACTGTGCCGCGAAGAAGATGTTGATCCGCTCTACGAAGTGCCGAACTTGCACGAACGGGTCAGGCTGTGGAAGGCAAATACCGGCCATGAAATCAGGCTGTTCATCGGCGATTTAACGGAGTGGGACGTCGTGGAGACCGTATTCAGGGCGTTCGAGCCCGAAGGGATCGTCCATTATGCGGAGCAGCCCGCCGCCCCCTATTCCATGCTGAATCGGCGGGCAGCGGTCCTGACGATCCGGAATAACCTGCTGACCACGGCCAACGTGATCTTTGCTGTTCGGGAATTTTGCCCCGGGGCCCACATCGTAAAGCTGGGAACCATGGGGGAGTATGGGACCCCCAACATCGATATTGAGGAGGGCTGGCTCGACGTAGAACACAAAGGGCGAAAGGAACGGTTCCTCTACCCGCGGCAGGCGGGAAGCCTCTACCACACAACGAAGATCATGGACACGGATCTTCTCTGGTTCTACGTACGTACCTGGGGTCTGCGGGTCACCGATTTGATGCAGGGTCCGGTTTACGGGATATTTACGCGGGAGACCCTCGAGGACGAGCGCCTTCTCCCCTTCTTCAACTACGACGAGCTGTTCGGAACTGTTCTGAATCGTTTCGTGGTACAGGCGGTGGCCGGATACCCCTTGACCGTATACGGCAAGGGGGGGCAAACACGGGGGTATCTGAACATCATTGACACCTTGAACTGTGTCAGGTTGTCCCTGGAAAACACGCCGGAGGTGGGGTCTCTTCGCATATTCAACCAGTTTACGGAAACATTCACGGTGATGGAACTGGCTGAGAAGGTTCGCGAGGCGGGAAAGGAGATAGGCCTCGATGTGGCCATTCAGCATATAGATAATCCGAGGAAGGAACTGGAGGAACATTATTACAACCCGACCCACACGGGGCTTTTGGAACTGGGGCTGGAGCCTCACTTTTTGACCGTCGATGTGCTCGTCCTGATGCTCGAGTTCGTGAAAAGGCACGAGGAAAGAATCGATGAAGGAAAGATCTTTCGACGCGTTTCATGGTGAAGGCAGGCCGTGGAAGGTCCTTTTCGTGGGGATGGGGTCCATCGGCAAAAGACATTTTCGCTTGCTTAAGCAACTGGCTCCCGTTGAAGGCCTGCGCTGGAGAAGCGGCAAAGGAGACCTACGGGACGCTGACGAGCTGGAGAATGTTACCACGGTGGACACCTTGGCCGAAGGAATCAAGTTGAGACCCCACTTCGCCGTTATTGCAAATCCCACAGCGTGCCACGTCGAGCCTGCGACCGAACTAGCTGAGGCGGGAATACCCATGGTGATAGAAAAGCCCGTTTCCCATACCATGGCCGGGCTGGACAGGCTTTTGAGGATCGTCGAGGAGAAAGAGATCCCTGTGATGATCGGGTACCAGTGGAGGTGCCACCCGTCGTTCGAGACCATGTTGAAAATCATTCGGGATGGAAAGATCGGTCGACCGCTGTGTTTGCACGCAATAGTGGGACAGTATTTACCCGATTGGCGCCCTGATATCGATTATGCTGGCTGCTATTCAGCACGGTCTGCCATGGGGGGCGGTGTCATCTGCGACCTGAGCCATGAAATCGACATCGCCCTTGCCCTCATGGGACCGGCCAAGAGGTTGGCTTGCCTGTGCGGGAAATTTTCGGACCTGGATATCGATTCCGAGGACATCGCCGTGATCGCCATTGAGCATAAGAACCGATCCGTATCCGGTATCCATCTCGACTACATCGAACGGGGCTATTTATGGCAGACGCGGATCTCCTGTTCAAACGGGACCCTTTTTTGGGACTACGGAAACGGGACTCTGGAAATCCGGACATCAGAAGGTACGCTCAAGAAGATCGAGGATCCGGCGGGGTTCAGTCGCGACGAAATGATCCTGAGACAATGGCGGATATGGCTGGAAACGCTTGCCGGGAGGGCCGAGCCTCCCGTGGGACTCAAACAAGGCATTGAGGTCACCAGGGTTTGCTGTGCGGCAAAGGAATCCTCATCGACCGGAAAATTCGTAGCCCTATGAGAAGGCAAAGGATCACTCTGGGTTTGGTTCCGGCAAGGGGGGGGTCCAAAGGGGTCCCTGGAAAAAACCTTCGTCTGGTCAGGGGGCGACCTCTGGTGGCCTGGGCGGTGGAGTGCGGAGTCAGAGCACCTTCCATCGACCGCGTTGTTGTCAGTACGGACAGCGATCAGATCGCCAAGGCGGCACAAGAGGCCGGAGCGGATGTGCCCTTTATGCGTCCTGCGTCCCTGGCGAGGGATGACACGCCGATGATGCCCGTCATGCAACACGCAGTGGCCTCCGTGGAAGACATCTATGCTCGGATCGTTGATCGGCTGGTGCTGATTGATCCCACCGCGCCACTGAGGAGGGTGGAGGATATTGAGAGGGCGATCCGGATGCACGAAGAGGGAGACTGCGATGCCGTAATCTCCGGAAACGTGGCCCATCGCAACCCATACTTCAACATGGTTCGCCAGGAGGGAAAGTATATCCGTCTGGTTCTGGAAGAAGGAAGGGACGTCGGAAGAAGGCAGGATGCACCTCCGGTCTACGATCTCAACACCGTGGTCTGGGTTTACTCGAGAAACGCCGTCATGGTGAACGCGGAACGCATCCCCCAACGAAGCAGGCTTTATCTGGTGCCGAGGGAAAGGGCCGTGGACCTGGACACTGAAGAAGATTTTGAACGTCTGTCGTGGATGATGGAGAGATATGAAAAAGGTAGACTATCGGAAGATTCCTGATCTGTCGGATCCCAAGCGGATTTTCGACCTGACCGGGAGGGTGGGAATCATCGCGGGGGGCGGCGGTAAGATGGGTCAAAACTTCGCCGTTGTCCTCGCACGCGCAGGTGCTGACGTGACCTTGGCAGACTCCGATGAGGCCAGGTGCCGAAAGGCGGCCCAAGAAGCGTCCGTCGTTTCGGGAAGATCGGTGGAAAGTTTCGTCTGTGATGCAGGGGACTCGTCCCAGGTAAGGGATCTATTCCTTAGGGTCGAGGAGAAGTTCGAAAGATTAGATTTCTTCATCCACAACGTGATGGGAAAGCCCCCGGGCTATTACGAGCCTTTCGATTCTTACGGCGTCTCCACATGGGAGCAGGTCCTGTCCGCCAACCTGACCGGCGCCTTTCTGTGCTGCAGGGAGGCCGCGCGGTTGATGGCCGAAACCGGCGGGGGAAGCATGGTTCTCACCGCTTCGATCTACGGCCTGGTGGGGCCTGACCAGAGGATCTACGAGGGGTCAGATGCCCAAGCCAACCCCTATGACACTACGGCTCCTCTCAACCTCCCCGGTGCCTATGTGGCTTCAAAGGGCGGATTGATCGCATTCGCCCGGTACTTGGCCACCCTTCTCGCCCCCCAAGGCATCCGGGTCAACACGCTCGTGCCCGGCGGTGTATTCGACCAGCAGGCCCCGTCTTTTCATGAGGCATATGTTGAAAGAACCCCTATGGGACGCATGGCAGTTTGGTCTGATTTCAATGGGGCGATTCTCTTTTTGGTCAGTGATGCGTCTCGATATATGACGGGTTCGGAACTGGTCATAGATGGCGGATGGCGGGCATGGTAACGCATATTGAAATCCCCAATCACCGTTTTGAACGGATCGCCTGCCCTGTTTGTGGGTCAGGTGATCAGAGGTTGGTGATCAGCGTGTTGTATGGAGAACTCAAACAAAAGAAGGGACTTGATTACAGTGCGGTGGGGATTCGTAGTGATACACGGCTATATGTAAAGGAGTGCATTGAGTGTGGATTTGTTTTTGTAAACCCGCGAATCAAAAAGGAGTATGAAGATATTGTTTATAACGAATGCAAGAAAAAGATGTATGAGAAAAAGAAGGCGCTTTACGATCCCGATTCGTCGGCATTCCTCATAGAAACACGAGAAAGGAAATTTGCATATGTCGGTCCGCTGCTTGAGGCCATGGCGCATATGAATCTCAAAAAAAAAGATCTTGTCCTCTTTGATTATGGATGTGGTATCGGAAACAGCATGCGTTTGGGGATAGCTTTCGGCATGGATGCGTACGGTGTGGATATTGATGCTAAACGTCTGGATATTTGTCGACGCCTCGGTCTAAAAGTGGCACATCCGGATAGATTCGACCGGTCTTTTCCAAAGATTAAAGCAGACATTATTTTATGGCAGAGCAATATAGAACATGTGGTAGACCCGAGGTCCGCCATGAACTATATCACACAAAAAGCAACTCCGGGGGCTGTGCTTTATGTAAACGGGCTGACGCCGAAAGTCATCTTCCTGGAGAAAAAGCAGGGGCTGTTCGTAAAAGCCCATTTTGTGGAGCATATTAATTATTTTCCGATTCGCACGCTTGATCGTTTTGCCGCAGCGTTTGGTTGGCGTCCGATACATTACACCAATATGAAGATCTTGAAAAACCTGAGAGATGTTCTCAGGACGGGAATGGCATTCTGCGCTGCCGGTGTTTTAGGCCATGTGACATACAGAGGATACTTTAGACGATTATACCGATATGATGGAAAAGCCGATGGAAACGGCATTTAAAGATTTGAAAGGAGTTCTCCAAATAACCGAATGTTCCTTCGTCCCAGGGCCCATTATTCCACCATTTCAGTCTTCCAAGATTCCAATTGGGAGCGGAGCGAACTAAGTTCAGGAGGGAAAAGTGAGTTCGATCAATATATCCGGGAGGATTATCGGCGGTGGCCAACCACCTTTTATTATTGCAGAAGTAGGTATCAATCATGAAGGCGAGGTTGAAAAAGCAATTCAAATGATCGATGCTGCAGCCGCAGCCGGGGCAGACTGCGTTAAGTTTCAATGTCACATCACTGAAGCTGAGATGATTCCGACAGATATGAAACCGGGAAAAATATCAGAGGAACGGCTGTGGGACATCATCAAGCGGTGCGAGCTGACAGAAGATGAAGAGAAAAGGGTGAAAGCTTATTGCGAGGAAAAAGGAGTCATTTATCTTTGCACACCGTTTTCGAGGGAGGCCGCAGACAGACTGGAGGCCATGAATGTAGAGGCATATAAGATCGGATCCGGTGAATGCAACAATCTGCCGTTGCTGGAGCATATCGCTCAAAAAGGCAAACCGATAATTCTGTCTACTGGAATGAACGATATTCAATCAATTCGACGGTCTGTCAGTGTTATTCAAAAATATGACTTGCCTCTAATACTTATGCACTGCACCTCCATGTACCCGACCCCTTATGAAAGAGTAAGGCTTGGAGCTATCACAGAGTTGCTGGAGGAATTCGGTCTTCCCGTGGGGCTGAGCGATCATTCGCTGGGTATATATACTTGCCTGGGTGCGGTAGCTCTGGGTGCGTGCGTCCTGGAAAAGCATTTTACCGTCACCCGGTCATGGCCTGGACCGGACGTGCCCATCTCCATTGAACCTCACGAACTGGCCGAACTGGTCAAGGGTTCCAGAGCGGTGTTCGTCGCACGGGGCGGAAGCAAGACCATCCTGGACGAAGAGAAGCCGGTCATCGATTTTGCGTATGCCTCGGTGGTTTCCATTCGGCCCATCCGGAAAGGAGAACCATTGACGACGGAAAACGTATGGGTGAAACGGCCGGGGGGCGGGGACATCCCGGCGGCCCTTTTGGATCAGGTACTGGGCAAGAAGGCGACGCGGGACATCCCGGCGGACCGGCAGCTCAAGACGGACGATGTCGATGGGTTTGAACCTCTCTGAACAGGGAGTGGTCCTGACGGGAGGCTCCGGATTTTTGGGCAAATGGTTGATTCGAGCGCTTCTTCCTACCGGAGCGCGCATCCTGAGCCTGGACAGAAGGCCGCTTCCGGACGAATGGACTTCTCACGCCCGGGTCAAGCATGCGGTCTTGGACCTGGAAGACGGGCGGCTTTTGAAGGAAAGCATCGGATCCACGAAGGGCTTCCTGCCGGGATCGAGTGCCCTGATCCACCTCGCGTCCAACAGCCACGCAGGGGCGTGTCACGAGGACCCCGTCGAGGCATGTCGAGCAAATGTCATTTTGACGGTAAAGGCCTTGGAAGCGTGCAGAAGTAAAGGGATTTCCAGGGTACTGTTTTCTTCCACGGCCCTTGTCTACGGCAAGCATCGGCCGGAGGATGCGCGCGAGACTGACGCGGCGGAGCCGGGGGGCGTTTATGCCGCAACTAAACTCGCAGCGGAAGACGTGCTGAGAGGATACGCAGCGGCATACGGTTTTTCGTGCGATATCCTGCGCTTCAGCAACATCTACGGGCCCGATGTCCACGAGGATACCGCAGTTGGGACCGCCCTGCGCCATGCGGCGGCGGGAATGCCCATCCGGCTGAAGACACATACGCCGGTGCGGGATTTCCTCTATTGCGAAGACGCGGCGGAAGCGTTTGTAAGGCTTCTTGCAGCCGGGGCGCCTTCCGGATCCAGGGTTGTCAACGTTTCCACCGGAAAGGCCCATTCGATCGGGGAGATGGCGGGAATCCTGCACGAGATTGCCGCCCGGGACATCCCGGCCCCGCCCCCCGTGGTCCCGGAAGAGGTGATGGAGTCGCGGCTGGTGCTTTCCAACGGAAGACTTTACCGGTACACCGGGTGGCGGCCTAGACATGACTTGCAAAGCGGACTGCAAAAGACCTGGGAGTATATGGATAGAGGATGAAACGGAAAATCGCCATTTTTACGGGAAATCGGGCCGAGTACGGACTTCAGTATCCGATCATCAAGGCCATCTCCGAACACCCTTCCCTCGAATACTATCTCCTGGCCTCGGGCGCCCATCTGGACGAGGATTTTGGGTACACGGTAAAGGAAATCGAAAAGGACGGTTTTCGGGTCTACCGCGAAGTGCGCTTGACCATGGAGCAGGACAACCTCTTCGCCACGGCCCAGGCCATCGGGACCGGCATCCTGAGCATGAGCGAGATCCTGGCCGAGCTCAAGCCCCATTTCCTCGTGGTCTACGCGGATCGCTTTGAGGGTTTTGCGGCGGCCGTCGCCGGCACGCAGATGGGAATCCCCACGGCCCACATCGAAGGGGGGGACCTGACCGAAGGAGGGGCCCTGGACGACTCGGTGCGACACGCCATCACCAAACTGAGCCATCTCCATTTTACTACCAACCAGGAGGCCTACGAACGCATCCGGAAGATGGGCGAGGAAGAATGGCGGATCCACAAAGTGGGATTCCCGGCCCTGGACCTCATCGCGAGAGGAGAATACGCTTCACCCGAGGAAATCAAGGAACGCTACGGCATTGACCCGGATCGTCCCATCGTCCTTTTCACCCAGCACTCGGTGAGCACGGAATACGATAAGGCCAGAGATCAGATTCGGCCATCCCTGGAGGCACTTTCCGGTCTGGCAAGAGAAGGCGTACAGGTTATTATCACCTATCCGAACAACGACGCTGGCGGCAAGCAGATCATCGTCGAGATCGAAAAGGCGCGTCCCAGGCTGCCCGAGGGCGTTCAAGTGCACAAGAGTCTGGGGCGCTACAACTATCACGGAGTCCTGAATATCTGCGGCACAAGGGGGCCGGGGGTCTGCGCGGGGAATTCGTCCAGCGGCATCAAGGAAACGCCTGCTTTCGGATGCCCTGTGGTGGACATTGGCTCCAGGCAACGGGGGAGACTGCGGGCGGAAAACGTGCTGAACGTGGGCTATGACGCAGGGGAAATCGGCACCGCCTTGAGGCGGGCGCTTTTTGACGGTGAATTCAGAGAGAAATGCCGGACATGTGAGAACCCCTATGGCCGGGGGGACGCGGGGATGCAGATCGCGCGAAAACTGGCAAGCATCCCCATCGACGTGAACCTGATTCAAAAAAAGATGACGTATTGACATGAACGCCCATACCGATATCGAACGTTTCCTGGTCATTCGAGACACCCCCCTTCGTACCGTCATGAAGGTCATTGACGAGGCACGGGAAGGGATCGCCCTGGTGGTGGACGAAGAGGGCAAGCTGATCGGCACCATTACGGACGGAGACATTCGGCGCTTCATCATCGCCAACGGGTCCCTGGACGAAAACGCCGAAAAAGTCATGTATCACAATCCCCTCGCTGTGGGCCTCAATACGTCCACGGAAGAGATCCGTCAGACCTTGAAGCGCTACCGCATTCGAAATCTTCCATTGGTGGATGAACAGGGGTGCCCGAGAAAGCTGGTGAACCTTCGAGATTTGATCGAGAACGGCAGGAAGGAGACCATCGCAGTCGTGATGGCAGGGGGGGAGGGGAGGAGATTGCGCCCGCTGACCGATGAGGTTCCCAAACCGATGATCAAGGTGGGAGACAAACCGGTTCTGGAAACCATTGTCGAGAAACTGGCCGCGGCGGGCATCATGCAGATCTACATTTCGGTTAATTACAAAGCGGATACGATCGAAAAATACTTCCAAGATGGCAGGGCCTTTCACGTTCGGATCCAATATCTCAAGGAAGAAGGGAAAAAGCTGGGTACGGCGGGCTCCCTGGCCCTCCTGCCCCGGGTCCCCAAGGATCCCTTTCTGGTAATCAACGGGGACGTCATCACGGACATCGACCTGAGGAACTTGCTCGATTTCCACCAGGATCACCGGTGTGTCATGACCATCGGCGCGGTTCGCTATCGATTCAACGTTCCGTATGGGGTTCTCAGGCTTGCGGGTCATTATGTCCTCAGTGTGGAAGAGAAGCCGAGACAGCAGTTCTTTTGCAGCGCGGGCATGTATGCCCTCAACCCCGAGGTCCTCCGGTTCCTGCCGAAAGGCGAATCGCCCATGGACATGACGGAACTTATGGAAAAGGCCGTGAATGCCGGGCTGCCGGTGGGGGCCTTCCCCATTCATGAACGGTGGATTGATATCGGGAAGATGGAGGACCTTGACAGGGCGAGGGCTCTCTTCGGCGGGAGTCAGATCAAAGAGTGCGGGGAAATGCAATGAGCGGGTACTGGTCCGGCAAGAACGTCCTCGTAACGGGGGCGGACGGATTCATTGGAAGCCACCTGGTCGAATCCCTGGTCGGGTACGGCGCCAGGGTGCGGGCGTTTGTTTATTACAACTCCTTTGACTCCTGGGGGTGGCTTGATGACCTGGGGGACGAGATTAAGAATGAGCTGGAGGTCTTCCCCGGGGACGTTCGGGACGAGGGGCGTGTGAGGGAGGCGGTCAAGGGAGTAGATGTGGTTTTTCATCTGGCGAGCCTGATTGCCATCCCCTACAGCTACCACGCTCCGGAAAGTTACGTGCACACCAACGTAGGGGGAACGCTTCATGTCCTCAAGGCGTGCTTGGAACACGGCGTGGAGCGAATGGTCCACACCTCCACGAGTGAGGTTTATGGGACGGCGCAATACGTGCCCATCGACGAAAAACACCCTTTGCGCGCACAATCTCCCTACGCGGCGAGCAAGATCGGCGCAGACATGCTTGTGGAGAGTTTTCACCGCTCCTTCGGTCTCCCCACGGCTACGGCCAGGCCTTTCAACACCTACGGCCCCAGGCAGTCGGCACGGGCCGTGATTCCTACCATCATTAGCCAACTGGTAAGTGGGGAGCGCAGGATCAAGCTGGGGGCCATTCGTCCCACACGGGATTTCAATTATGTAACGGATACGGCGGCAGGGTTCCTGGCCGTGGGGCGGTGCCCGGAGGCGGTGGGGCGCACGATCAATCTCGGCTCGGGTGAAGAGATCGCCATCGGGGACTTGGCGGAACTCTTGTTCCGGATCACGGGGGTCGATGGCGAAATCGAGTGTGAAGAAGAACGGTTGCGTCCCGCCGAGAGCGAGGTGGATCGGCTTATGTGTGACGCGTCCATGGCCAGGGAACTGTGCGGCTGGCAACCGGAGGTGAGCCTGGAAGAGGGCCTCCGAAGGACGGCCCGATGGATTGCAGATCATCCGGAAACGTACCGTCCCAGGAGATATACCATTTGAACATTCTGTACCTCACCCAGAGCGGCGGTTTCCGGCTCTTCTGGGATCTGGCCAAGGCCGTCAGCGAACGGACCGGTGGAAAGGCCGGTTTTTACGTGGCCGATTCCCGGTTCTACGAGGCGTACAAGCGATCCTCTCAGGAAGCCTCGGACATCGAGGCTGCGCCCACGGTCAAGGAATGGGAGATCATCGCGGCGGCGCGCAGGGAAACGCCGGACATTGCCTTTCTTGCCGTGAAGGAAAAGGAACTGGGAGACCCGGTGTTGTGGAACGCCCTAGTAGCGGATCGTCGCATCTACCTGGGAAAGCGCGCCACCCTTGAACAGGACTATCGCCCCCAGTTCAGCCATGACCGCATGCTGTCCATCCTGCAGGTTGCGATCCGAGAAATGGAGCACCTCTTCGACCAAATCCAGCCCAACGCAGTGGTGGGCTTCATCTGCGTGACCATCGGGGAATACCTGGCCTATCTAATCGCCAAAAACCGGAGGATTCCTTTCGTGAACCTGCGTCCCACCCGCATCCGCAACTATTTTTTTGCGGGTGAGGGGGTCAGTGAGCCCTCGGAGAGACTCCGGAGACACTATGAGGGGATGCGGCAGGGAAGCGGGCGTGCGAAGGTGCTCGAAACGGCGCAGGATGTACTCCAGGCCATGCGCTCCGGCAACGCAATGTACGAAGGGGTCTTGCCCGCCGGCCCGGCGCGGCAGACGGCAATGGGCGGGGGGGACGGAAAGTGGCGCAGGCGTCTCGGCATGATGGGGCGCATTCCCAAGGATTTCTGGGACTGCCGTTTCGGCGCGTTTCGTTACGACACCCACTACAAGGGCCCCTTCCATCCCCTGTTCTTCAAGGCGGTGAAACAACCTTCGAGGCGCATGGGATACGGGAGGTATCTCAGGGGCCGGTACGTTTCCCGGGGCGATCTGCCACGGATGCAGTACGCGTTTTTCCCCCTGCACAAGGAGCCGGAGGTGACACTCCTGGTGTACAGCAGGCCCTTCATGAATCAGATAGAGGTCGTACGCAACCTCGCCCGGAGTCTTCCCGTTGGGATGCGCCTCGTGGTCAAGGAGCATCCCGCCTGCGTGGGCTACCGGCCGCTCCAGTACTATCGGAAGTTGCTGGAGATCCCCAATGTAGTCATGGTACCGCCGGAAATGGACAGCAGATCCGTCCTGGAGCACACCTCCCTAGTCTGCATCATCAGCGGGTCCATCGGCCTGGAGGCCCTCGTAATGAAAAAACCGGTGGTACACCTGGGCCGCGTCCCCTTCGAGATCCTGCCCGACCGCATGATCCAGCGGATCCGGGACCCTGAACAGACGGCCGCGGTGGTCCAGGAGATGCTCTCGTCCCACCGGCATGACGAGGACGCCCTGGTCTCCTTTATCGGTGCGGTGATCGATCTTTCGGTTCCCGTGGACTTCTACTCCATCCTTCTGGGCAGGACCGGGGTATACCGATCGCCAGCGGGGCGAGAGGAGACCTTTGAAGCACAGATCAACCGATTGTCCGCATACGTGATTCATACAATACAGGAGTCGCAGGCGTGATCCTGCAGGGCGCAGGGTCGAGAATGTATGGGGCGAAGCGTTCATGGCGATAAACAAGAAAAAGGCGATCTGCCTCGTGGTGGACCAGGGGTTTTCCGTACGTTACCTTCTGCGGTCTGATATCTACAAGGTGCTCCTGAATTCCGGTCATCCCATCGTCATCCTGACGCCCAATGCAGACGAGGACTACTTCCGCCGGGAGTTTGAATCCGAGAACGTCAGTGTCCACAGATACCGTGTTGACCGCTATGAAATCCATTATCGGAAATCCCTCCTTCATCGTTTTATGCGCACAGTGAGCCTCTTCGTCTACCCGAAAGGTCGGCAGACGAATCATGCCCGATTCTGGTATGAGCGTTTCGTGGACGACTTGCGGGGGAGGGGGCCTGCGGCCATCCCACTTCGAGTTCTGTTTCCTTTTCTTATCCGGTGCCTGTGCGCATGGAGGCTCCTGCGCAGAGCGCTCAGATGGACGGAGTTCAGGTGGGCGCCGGTGGAGCACGGGACATTGTTCGATGAGTACGAAGTGGGCCTCCTGGTGGTGACCTCCCTGGGAAACCTTTCCTACGATCTGTTCATCATGGCCGAGGCGAAGAAGCGCGGCGTTCGGATCGCCTCCCTGATCCTGAGCTGGGACAACCCCACCACCAAGGGAAGCGCCAGGCTGGTGCCCGATTTCGTAGTGGCCTGGTCGGAGACCATGAAACGGGAACTTGTGGACTTTCACGAGATTCCCGAGGACAGGATCCACGTGGGAGGGGTGGTCCAGTATGATACCTATTTCAGGCCTGAGAGGTTGCAGGAGAAAGGCGATCTATTCGAACGTTTCGGGCTCAACCCGGAACTAAGACTCATCTTTTTCTGTCTGATGTCCCCCACGCAGTTTCCCTGGAACCCGCGGCTCATTGAGATGATGGGACGGCTGGTGGAGGAGGGGGCGTTTTATTCCCCCGTGCAGGTCCTGTTCCGGCTTCACCCCATCTATTTCCGGGTGAAAAACGGCAAGTCTGTTTTTAAAGAGGAGTTGGACCGCATCCGGTCCCTCGAGAAAGCGCATGCCCACCTTCACTTTGACTTCCCGGGGAACCTTTCCAGGGCGATCAGCTACGACATGCCGGCCGAGGAGGCGGTGAAGCTTGGATCCACGCTGCGTCACGCAGACGTACTCCTCTGCTTCTTTTCGAGCATGATGATCGAGGCCAGCATCTTCGACACGCCGGTGGTCAATGTGGCCTTGTACGAGAAGAACAGGATCCCCACCCGGGTGATCGAGCGGCATGAGCACCTGAAAAGGATCCTGCGTACGGGTGGGGTGCGCATCGCCTACACGGAGAAGGAACTGGTCCATGAGATCAACGCCTATCTCCAGTCACCGGAACGGGATCGGGAGGGCCGCCGACGGATCGTGGAACAGGAGGCGGGCCCGAACCGCGGGGTGGCGGGGCGAAACATTGCCGAATATCTCTTGAAAATCGTTCAATAGGAGAGAGGCATGGACTTTAAGCCCGACTTCCTTATCGAAGGCCGCCGTGTGGGAAAAGGGGCCCCGGTATTCATCATCGCTGAGGCCGGAGTCGCGCATTTCGGAAGCTTTCGCAAGGCATTACGACTGGTGGATTTGGCCGTGGAGGCGGGAGCCGACGCGGTGAAGTTCCAGGTCTTCCGAACAGATGAACTCCTATGCGCGGAGGCGGGTGACTGGAAAGACCGTTACCGGGAAAAGGAGATGGATATCGAGGCGTTCAGGAAGATCAAGGCCCACTGTGACGCATCGGGAATCCTTTTCCTGGCAACTGCCCACGACGATGCAGGCCTCCTGGAAGTGGAGGCCCTGGACGTTCCCGCATACAAGATCGGTTCCGGGGAGTGCCAGAACTGGACATTTGTCCGAAAGGTGGCGGAAAAGGGAAAACCCATCATCCTGTCCACGGGGATGTATACCATGGAGGACATCGGGGATGCACTGGAGGAGATTGCCCGTGCCGGAAACCGTGAGGTGGCGATCCTTCATTGCACCACCGCCTATCCGACACCCCCGGAGCAGGTGAACCTCAAGGCCATGGAGACGATCCAGAAGGAGTTCGGTTGTGTGTGCGGGTATTCGGATCACACGGAAGGGCTCCATTTCGTACTGGCGGCGGTGGCCCTGGGGGCCAAGGTCATCGAAAAGCATATCTCCCTGGACTTCAACGTCCCCAATGCCCAGGATTGGAAGGTTTCCTGCGGACCTGAAAATTTTCCGTCCCTGGTCGGGCAGATCCGCCAGATCGAGGCAGGATTGGGCTCGGGGGAGAAGATTCCAGGGGAGTTGGAGCTGCAGAGCATGGCCTGGGCGAGAAAGAGCCTCGTGGCGGCGAGGATGATTCGGGCCCAAGAGGCGATCACGAGGGACATGATCCGTTTCAAGCGCCCCGGAACGGGAATTTCACCAAGGGATGTAGGCAAGGTGGTGGGGAGACGTGCAGCGAGAATGATTGCTGAAGACGCGGTGATTCGTTGGGAGGACATCGAGTGAAAAAGAGAAATGTGTGCGTGATTATAACCACGCGTGGCAATTACGCGAAAATGAAAGGGGTCATGCGGGAAATCGAGAAGAGCGAGCAGTTGGAGCTTCAGTTGATTCTCGCAGGGGGAGCGATTTTGGACCGGTATGGACTTGCTGGAGAAGCGCTGGTAAACAGAGAGTTTGCTGTCAATCGTAAAATTCATTTTATGGTGGAGGGCGAAAATACGATAGCAATGGCAAAATCCGCGGGTATGGCGGTAATCGAGTTTTCAACTGCATTTGAGAATCTTAGTCCCGATGTGGTGATCATAATTGCAGATCGATTCGAATGCCTTGCCATCGCTATGGCCGCCGGATACATGAACGTGCCACTGGCCCACATCGAAGGCGGTGAGGTTTCCGGTTCCATTGACGAAAGTGTCCGACATGCGATTACAAAACTTTCTCACGTTCACTTCCCTGCTACAAAAGAAGCGGAGCAGAGAATCATTAAGATGGGAGAGGACCCCAGGACAGTTTTTAATGTGGGATGCACCAGTTTGGATGTCATTGCCGACATGGACCTCAATGATATCTCCCCTATAATGGCACTCCAACAAAAAAGCGGTGTCGGACCGGTTGTCGATTTGCAAAAGCCTTATCTCTTGATCATTCAACATCCGGTGACGACCGAATATGATCAAAATTTATCCCATATGAATGAAACTTTAGAATCTGTTCGAGCTTTATCCATGAATAGCATATTGATTTGGCCCAATATGGATGCCGGATCAGACGGCATATCAAAGGCAATCCGCGTGTTTAGGGAAAAATATAGGCCGGACAATATACATTTCTTCAAAAGCCTGCCGATTGAATACTATGCTCCGTTGCTTAAAAACGCCGCCTGTGTGGTGGGCAACTCCTCGTCCGGAATCAGAGAAGCATCCTTCCTGGGGGTGCCTTCTGTAAACATCGGAACACGGCAGGCCGGCAGAGAAAGAGGGAAAAACGTTATCGACGTAACATATAAAAAAGACGAGATCATCAGTGCTGTTCATAAACAATTGGACCACGGCCCTTATACGCCTGATTATATCTATGGTGATGGGAATGCTTGCCGAAAGATAGTGGAAATCCTGGGAACGTCTGAATTCAAAATACAAAAAAAGATAAGCTACTAGCCACGCAGGGGAAGAATGGGAAAACCTATCCTTATTTATTACAGTATTCTCAAGTACCAGCCTGAGAATATCGAAAAGTTGCAAGACAATTTCAATGTCATTGAAGTGGCGAGTCCTGATTATGACAGCCCGGAAACGCTATCCGAAGCTGATGTCATTTTGGCCCCTCTTGGATATTACTGCGGAAAGGATAAAATTGACGCAGCACCCAGGCTAAAAATCATCGGATCTAATACAACAGGGCATCCTCATATTGATGTCGCATATGCGGGAAAAAGGGGTATTACCGTTGTAACGCTAAAGGACGAGATTGACTTTTTATCGACCATCACGCCGACCGCGGAGTTAACCTGGGGACTTGTTATCGCCTTAACGCGCAATATCATTCCCGCGTACCTGTCAGTAACAAGTGGGAAATGGGATCGCCGGCCTTTCGGAGGCCGTGCCATGCTTTCTAGAATGACTCTCGGCGTGGTCGGGTACGGGCGGCTGGGTAAAATGGTCGCAAAGTACGGGTTGGCGTTCGGGATGTCGGTGCGCTATTTTGACCCGTATGTTTTTGAGGAAAGAGACGGAATTTATCGGGTCGAGACGGTTGAAGCGCTGGTTGCAGAAAGCGATATTGTCACGGTTCACGTACCGCATGAAGAAGGAACCGAGCGTCTATTCAATCGGGAACTGTTTTCAAAGTTTAAAAAAGGCTCATTCTTCATCAATACTTCGAGGGGTGAGCTTGTGGATCATGCAGCGTTGCTTGAGTGCCTTGAGAACCATGCGATTGCCGGAGCTGCCGTGGACGTATTTGAAGATGAGTTTAACCCGGACTTCCAAAAGAAAATAACGTCTCATCCACTATGGCAGTACGGTATGAAACATGACAATCTCATATTGACTCCGCATATCGGTGGGTCAACCTATGATGCATGGAGATTAACAGAAGCGAGAATTATCGATCGGATCATTGATGTCCTGGGGTCGAAAAGCTCAAAACCAGAAGCGATCGACATCGCGCAGTTTATCAAGCCAGGGACGACTTGGGCACTGATTCCGGCCAGAGGCGGCTCAAAATCGATTCCATTGAAAAATATGGCTGACCTAAACGGAAGACCTTTAATTGACTATGTTATCCGGGCAGGTAAATCCAGTAAGTATATCATGCGCATCTATTGTTCCACGGACAGTGAGAAGATTAAGTCCTATTGTATAAAGATGGGAATAGATGTCTGCGATCGTCCTGTTGAGTTAGCCCAAGACGATGTCCCTTCGATAGATGTTATTCTACATTTTTTGACGAGTATGATTGAAAAAGAAAAAATGCTGCCTGAATTTCTTGTACTACTAGAGCCAACTTCTCCCTTTGTTCTTGCTGAACATATCGACCATTGCATTGAAATGCTCCGAAACGAACCGATGGCAGATTCATCGCAGACGGTTTGTGAAGTGGAACCGAACAGCCACGCTTACAATCAGAGATACAACGATCAAAATGGCTCTCATTTCATCTTCTCGCAAAAACGGGAGCAATACTTTAACAAGCAGTTAAAACCGAAGTTTTATATCCATGGAAATGTCCGAGTAATGCGCGTTGAATCTGTTATGAATAAAAAAGATATTTTCGGGGAGAGATCGCTGCCACTAGTTATTCCGCGGATATACGGAATGGATGTCGACGGTCCCGAAGAACTTGAAATGGCAAGATGCATATGCCGTTGCGGCTTAGTGTAACTCTAAATAAAACAGGCTGAGAGGAGAATCATGCGTCCAATATCTGCAGTTATTAATGCTCGACTCGAATCTTCTAGAATGAAGCAAAAAATGATAAGACCATTTGCTGGCACCACATTGTTGGATATCGCTTTAAGAAAACTGAATGAGCTTGATTTTTTTGAACACCGTTTTTTGGCAGTAGCAGAAGATGAACTGAAAAACAGAGCAAAGCAATACCCGAATGTTGAAATTCTGGAAAGAAAGCCTGAATCCGTTGCACCTGGTCCACACGAACCGACAGTCACTTTTGAACACTATGCTCGTGTTCCGACCCAATATGTTTTCGTCATCAACGCCTGTGCGGCATTTTTGTCTGAACAGACAATCCGAACGGCTTATGATATTTTTCAACAGACTTCATATCGTTCTTATGCGGCGGTTGTACCGACGCGAAACTGGATTTTCACGCAGGACGGTGTGGCCTTGACGCACAAGGACCCGGATGCATTACAAAATACCAGCCATGGAGAGATTTTCTATAAAGCAACGCATTCATTTTATATAATTGATCGGGATTATTTTATTTCAAGTAATGGACGTTTGTGGACTTTAACGCCGGACGATCCACACCTTATTGAGATGCCCTTGGATGAGTCATTTGATGTCGATACGGAACGCGAGTTTGAATTTTCCGCCTACATGTACAAAAAACTTCATAAAAGGAAATAGCTAGGAGCGGAAAGATGGTTAAGAATAAAGGTAGTTACGAAGCAAAGCTCTACTATAGCTGCCGGGATGAGGAATCGAGCTCATGGAAGGAGATTGCGCCGGTTCCTCCAAAAATCATGTTTGAGCTGACAAACGAATGTAATCATCGTTGCATTTTTTGCGCGAATAGGGCAATGAAACGAAGCCCTGGTTTCTTAGATTTCGATATTTACAAAACGATTGCCGAAGAGGCAGTCAGGGCGGGAGTCAAAGAAATTGCACTTTACACGACTGGTGAATCATTGCTTCATCCAAACATCGTAGCTTTCGTGGAATATGCAAAAAGAATTGGGTTTTCGTATATTTATTTGTCTTCCAATGGCGTTTTATTGACTCCCGAAATGTCAGAAGCATTGTTGCGGGCCGGGCTCAATAGCCTTAGGCTCTCCATTAACGCCGGATCAAGAGAATCCTACCTGAAGGTCCACGGTGCAGACGATTTTGAACTTGTGTTGCGGAACTTAAAAGCCTATGACCGGATAAGAAAGCAGTTGGGAGCCGAAAAGCAATTTCTCAGCGTTAGCTGTGTGCTTACCAATCTGACTATATCAGAAAAGGAACAGCTCGAAAGTCTTGTAGGTCCTAATGTTGACGCCCTGAAGTGGACTTATGTCAGGGTTCAGGGCGGGAAGATGCCTGGTATCATCAAAAAATTGTCGCCGAAGAAGTCCGATGAGCGGTATCGACTGAAACCCTGCGGCCTGCTGTGGAATGGCATGCATGTCGATAACAAGGGTCAGTTGAGCATTTGCTGCGTGGACTTTGAGAGTGAAATGACCGTAGGAAACATTCTGGAGAGAGGATTGCTGGAATGCTGGAACGGGTCGGAGATGCGGGAGTACCGGAGGATGCATTTAGCCCATTCTCTACCGCGTGATAGTCTGTGTTACAAATGTCTTACCGGGGAGATTGTTTAGAGTTTTCTGCGCATGCTATAAATTGGCTTTGTAAAGATATTGCTTGCATTTTCGTCTGAAAAATAGTAGACGATGATCATGATAACGCCAAAGGAAACATTCTACTGAGCGAAGGAGGAAATCTTATGCAAC
>JAFDIS010000156.1 GCA_019307945.1 Deltaproteobacteria bacterium
ACCCCGTTGAGCGCCGAATAGATCACGAAAAGGGCCGTGGCCGTGGTTCCGCTCATTCGGTGTACCAGGCCGCTGATGGAAAAGACCAAGGCCAACTCCGCCAGTATGATCCCGAAAAACACGAGGCGGTTGCCGAATACGAACTGAAGAGCGGCCTGACTCGTGGACACGTAATAGGCCACGAAACCCGTAAGCGCCAACCCCACGAACATCCAGTTGTAAACGCTCCTTACGAATTCGTTGACCATCACCTGGGTGGTGGGCCTTGTAACGGATACCTGTGCCATGTCTTGAACCTCCCGATTTGCGTCCCGTCGGTGTCCGCGACGGCGTTATCTTCAAGCCTTGCCTTCCCGCCCGAAAAACAGGGCGGAAGGCATGAGTGTATCGCTTCCATTATAAGGTGCCCAAGGAAAACTTCAAGCGCAATGCAACTCGTGGCCGAAACCTCACGGCCGCCCGGTTTCCTCGATTGTCATCGTCCTGCCGGGTGGTGTAGAATGAGCGCCCGGAAACGAGACACCCCGGGGGCCGTGGGCCCCGGTATGCCCGTCTTCCCATCGTCACACGGGGCCTGACCCATGAAGGAAAACACGCTCGTCATAGTCATGGTGGGGCTTCCCGCCCGCGGCAAGTCCACCATCGCCTCGCGGTTGAAGGAGGATCTGCGCAGGGACGGCATCCGCACCCGCATCTTCAACAACGGTGACCTGCGCAGGCGCCTCAAACGCCTCGACACCTCCAGCCCTGAATTCTACGACCCGCAGAACCGGGAGGGGACGGGCATCCGCGAGAAGATCGCCCTGACCAATATCCGGCGCGCCGAGCGCTTCCTGAGAAACGGGGGACGGATTGCGATCTTGGACGCCACCAACGTCAGCCGGAACCGGCGAAAGACCATTGCCGCCCTCTTGAAAGACTTTGCGCTCCTTTTCGTAGAGTGCATCAATGAAGACCGGGAGATCCTGGAGGCGAGCATAGAGAGGAAAATAGCGCTCCCCGAATTCGCACCCATGGGCCGGGCCGAGGCCCTGGAATCCTTCCTCCGGCGCATCGCATACTACGAGACGATCTACGCCCCCCTTTCGGAGGAAAGGAATTTCGTGCGCCTCGACTCCCTTTACAATCGCATCCTCGAGGAAGAAATCTCAGAGCCCCTCCCATACTACGACCGGCTGCGTGACCTCCTGGTGAGCGATTCGGTCAAAAACCTCTATCTCGTCCGGCATGGAGAAACCTTCTTCAACCTGGAGGACCGAATCGGGGGTGATTCCCCCCTCACCCCCAGGGGCAGGGAACAGGCGGAGGCCCTAGGCGCCTTTTTCAGCAATAAAAGGATCCCCATGATCTTTACGAGCACAAAAAAGCGCACGATCCAGACCGCCGAGCCTATCATGCGGAGACAGGAGCATGCCGCCATCATACCGCTGAGGGAATTCGACGAGATCGACAGCGGGGACTGCGAGTGCATGAGCTACGGGGAGATCCGCAACCGCATGCCGGAGGTCTACGAGGCCAGGAAGCGGGACAAATTCAACTATGTCTACCCCAACGGGGAAGGCTACGTCACCATGAAGACACGCATCGACCGCGGCATCAAGAAGGCCCTTTACCTCAGCGGCAACGCGGACCATATCATGATCGTGGGGCACCGGGCCGTCAATCGAATGATCCTCTCCCACTTCCTGTACCGCAGGCAGGAAGACGTGCCCTACATCTACATTCCCCAGCACAAGTTCTACCACATTGTGGCGACCCAGGACAGGAAACAGTTCCGCCTTCGGTCTTTCGCGCCGCGCAAGGCCGTGGAAATGCCCTGAAATCCCTTCTCAGCCGGGTGCCAGGCCCCTCACGCGGTAGTTGAACTCGTAGCTCAGGGCCTTGCTCCAACCCTTTTCGAACACGTCCCTGTAACGGGTCCCTTCCACCGGGCCCACCGGTTTTCCATAGGTATAAAACCAGTTCACCACGGGACTTCCCGTGTATCCCAGGGCGATCCAGTAATCCCCGGGGCTGAGCACGGGGGAATCCCCCCGGAAGTCGAAATCGATCCACCGGTAACCGGGCTTGGGGGAAAGGGTATGAACGGGGACGATGTCGCTGGTGTAAAGGGTCTCGCCCGGCATTCCCCCGGCGTCCCGGCGGATTTCCACCCACAGTTGCCCGTCTCCGCCGAACCGATGAAGGGCCAGGCCCACCGAGTGAAGTTTCACCGGGCGCCGGAGACGGAAGACCTGGGCGTACTGTTTCATCTTGCTCGTTACATATTCGGCCGTCTCCACCATGAAATTGCGCGTCATGCGGAAACGGTTCCCGCCGCCTGCCACAACAGGACCCCTTGTAAAAGCGAAATCCACGTTTTCGGGGAATTCCAGGTTGCCGTAGAGAAAGGGCCTGGTGAAACGCCGCGATTCGGGCGCCTTGGGAGGGCTCACGGCAGGCCGTGGGGGCGGGGGAGGCGGAGCGGGTTTTGCCGCCACCCTCTCAAAAGCGGCTTCCACCCGCGGGCAAAGCAGCAGGCCGCGGGGACCATAGTCCTGCCTTTCTCCCCGCACACTTACCCGGTCTTGCTCGAAATCAGCGTCGATGCGCTCCAGGAGACCGGGCCTTGCGTGGCTGCCCCGGGCCCTGGCCCATTGAAGCAGGCCGTCCTTCACGGTCTCCTGGTTGTCCACCCCGATCTCCACGCGGATAAAACGGTTCGAAACGAACAACTCGGTCCGCTGAGGATCAAAGGGCACCCATCCCAGTGAGGGGAACCAGACCTCGACCCAGGAATGGCGGCCCTTGCCCATCTTGAAGGTAAGCACCCCGCGCTCACGGATAACGTCAAAAGGCTTGTCCAGGGTGAATCCGTTGACGATGCGCACCGGGATGCCGCAGGCCCGCAGCAGGGCCGCGGTCAGATGGCTGAAATTCTGGCAGTTGCCCCTGCCCGAGTCCAGGGCATACAGGGCGTCGTAACGCCGGGGGGGGTTGATGTATCGGAGATGATCCACCACCCAGATGATCTGCCGCTGCACCGCGTCGAACTGTGTCCGTACCCCCCGGGCATTGCTTTTTGCAAGTTCCCGTATGCGGGGATGGTCGGATTGGACCTGGGCCGTGGGCTTCAGGTAGTCCTGCACGGCGGAGGGCACGGACTCCAGGGGAAAGGGGTCGGGCGATTCGAGGACATCCAGCCTGGTCTCGTTTCCGGCCGTGAACGAGATGCGCACGTTGAGCCTTCGAGGCGGCCTCCGCCAGCGGGCAGTAATAACATCGTTGCCCCGCGCGTCCCTTGAGCGCTCACGCCGGTCAGGGTCCCGGCTGAAACGGATCCTGAAGTCCTCGATCCGCTGCAAGTAGGTGGGGGATCGGAAAGAACCCGGGACCACGAAGCTCATGAGCAGTCTCTGGATACCGGGCTGAACATCCACATCCTGGACGAGCCGGTACCGGATCCGCGCCCCCATCCCACCCCTCACCTCGTAATTTTCAGCCGCCGCCCCAGCGGCCTGCAAGAAGCATCCGACCAGCACCAGCAGGAATATCCCTCGCCCCGCCCTCCCCTTGTCTCGCACCGTTTCCCCCTTCCGTGGGTTCGCCTCTACTTTTCAGTGGATGTCCACACGCCGTTCCAATCGGATGGATCCGGGGATCGCTCAGGACCCGCTCCGCAATGTCCTTGGCCATGTACCGGGTCAGGGTGCTCTTCATCCGTTTTTCCCGGCTGATGTCCTCAAACACCAGCACCAGCCCACGGTATTCGCCCTTGGCGTCCAGGTGACGCAGGAAATTGTAATTGACGAAGTGCCGCTCGTCTCCCGCGAGCCTGATTTCCGCGTCATAATCGGCCACGGCGACGCCGTCTTCCTGGGCCCGCGTCATGGCCTCCACGACGGGTCCGTTCTCCTCGCGTCCCAGGAATTCCCGAGGATGTAGAAGGAGTCGCCGGAGGTGCTCTGGCGGATGATCTTTTCCCCCGCAGGCGCTGAGACCTCCCGCACGAGGTCACAGAAAAAAAGCAGTTCGTCCCGGCTCATTCCCTCGAAAAGCGGGCAGCAACACAACCGGTCCAGTCTCTGGCGCCTCACGGCCTCGTCCAGACGTTCCCGGCTGATCGCTCGACATTCCAGGAGGACCTCGCCCAGGGGTTTCCGGATCCCGCCTGCCGCCATTTGCTTCTGAAACGCCAGGCCGCGGGTCAGACTCTTCAAATCACAGGGAAGGTATTGGCCGATCTTCCTCACACCTTGCGCCTTTCGCCGATCCGGGTCCATGGACTACTCCCGCCGCCGTTCAGGGCATCGCCCGCAGCGGCACCACCGGGTGCTTTGGCTCACACGAGTCGAGGGCAATCTTATGTCAGAAAAGGTCCTCAATCAACGGGATAATGGGTTTGCGCCGGTCGCGGCAGGAGTTGGCCCTGCGCTGCGCTCTCCGCGGGGTGCGGCGGGTTTCCAGGGCAACCATAACGAATCGAGCGGCGGGTGGAGGATATCCGAAAGCCATGCCCAACGCGCCATGGCGGGGGTCATGACAGGTACCCGTATGCGGTCCAGCCTCCGTCAACGGTTAGAATTGAACCTGTCACAAAAGCCGCTTCCTCACTCGCCAGGTATACGGCAGCCCCCAGGACATCATCCACCTCTCCTATGCGGCCCATAGGTCGGAAAAAGCAACGACAAAGTCAAATGATGCAGGGGTGTTTCCAAAACCGTGAAAAAGGGCTCGTCCCTGTCGTCCCGGACACGAATCGATCAGATCGGGTTTACGTCATTCGTGATTTACTCGCTTGTATTTTAGGGTGGAGGTAAAGTGGTTAGCGGATGGGCACTGACCACGGTCAATCCAGCGAAAGTCAAACGACCAAGAACTTCTCTTGGGCAGGGGGCGAACCGATCCCGGAGAATTCGACGTTCTTGATGCAGCCGCGACACAAGGGGTAGTACCTCACGGTGTCCTCGCCCGAGTCGATGAG
>JAFDIS010000007.1 GCA_019307945.1 Deltaproteobacteria bacterium
CGGCGCATACCCCTTGCCGCGCAGGATCTTGTACACCTCTTCCACGTATGCAATACCATCGGTGTATCCTTGTTCCACCAATCGAATCATCCGCCCCATGTGCCCGGCGGCCTCCGCCGCCTCCATGGTGTCATGCCTCCAGGCCGAAGCTGTCCCTTTCTTTGTGTACGGGGGACTGCCTGATGTAATAGAATCAGGTACGGATGATGGTAGGGCAGGCGACACTCGTTGATGAGTGCCACCGTGTCGAGGAGTGTCTCCTCGGTCTCCCCCGGAAAACCCACGATGAAACTACCCCGGCTGTAAATCCCTTCTGCGTTCAGCGCCCGGATGGCCTCAAGGGACTGCTCCCGCCGCAACTTCTTGTCCATGTTCCGGAGCACCGCGTCGCTTCCCGATTCGATCCCTACATCCACGAACTCAAGGACTCCCGGATCATCATCTCGAGGACGGCGCGAAAACGCTTGGGATCCGCCGTAAAATTGTCGTCCGTGAATCGGACATGCCTCACGAACCCTAGGTCTCGTGTCCCGCGCAGTTCCTCCCGAAGCACTTTGAGGGATTTGTAATTCACACGGGGAAAGTACCAGCGGCCGGAAAAATCCTTTGACCCCCGGGGACCTAGGACGCTATGCTACATGATCGGCTACCCTGCCTTGGGCGGCCGGTAGTTTCGATCACCCATGAGGAAAGAAAAATGTCCGTCATCCATGGTTTTCGCCTGGTGAAAAAGGAGACGATAGGAGAACTCCGCACCCTTGCCGAACTCTACGTGCACGAGAAGACCGGGGCCCAGCTCCTCTCCCTCCAGAACGAAGACGAAAACAAGGTGTTCGGCATCGCATTCCGGACGCCGCCCTCCGATTCCACGGGTCTCCCCCACATCCTGGAGCATTCCGTGCTTTGCGGCTCCCGCAAGTACCCGGTCAAGGAACCCTTTGTGGAACTGCTCAAAGGTTCTCTGCAGACCTTCCTCAACGCCTTCACGTACCCGGACAAGACCTGCTACCCCGTGGCCAGCCAGAACGTGCGGGATTTCTACAACCTGGTGGACGTGTACCTGGACGCGGTTTTCCATCCCCGGCTGACGCCGGACGTCTTCCGCCAGGAAGGGTGGCATTACGAACTGGAAGCGCCTTCGGGTGAGATGAAATTCAAGGGCGTGGTCTTCAACGAGATGAAAGGGGCCTATGCCTCCCCGGACAACCTGCTGGCCGAGTACAGTCTACACTCTCTGTTTCCCGACACCCCCTACCGCTTCGACTCGGGCGGCGATCCCAGGCAGATTCCCTCCCTCACCTTTGAACGTTTCGAGGCCTTTCACAAGACCTATTACCACCCTTCCAACGCCAGGATCTTTTTTCACGGGGACGACGACCCGCAAGAGCGCCTGAGGCTGGTGGACGGGTACCTGCGCGAATTCGACGCCGCAATTATCGATTCGTCCATCACATCCCAGCCGCCTTTTCCCGAGCCGGTACGGGAGGAACGATTCTACATGGTGGGCGAGGGAGAAGACGATCAGAAAAAGGGCATGGTCACGGTGAACTGGGTCCTGGGTGAGACGGCCGCGGGGGAGATGAATTTCGCGCTACGGGTCCTCGACCACATCCTGCTGGGAACGGCGGGGTCGCCGTTGAGAAAGGCGCTCATCGAATCGGGCCTCGGTGAGGACATCGCCGGCGAAGGCCTGGGGGACGAGTTGCGGCAGATGTATTTTTCCGCAGGCCTCAAAGGGGTCCTGCCGGAAAACCTGGAGAAGGTGGAGCCTCTGGTCCTGCGCACCCTTGAGGACCTGGCCCGCCGCGGGATCGATCCCCGTACCGTGGAGGCATCCCTGAACACGGTGGAATTCAGGCTCCGGGAAAACAACACAGGGCATTTCCCCCGCGGGCTGCTGCTGATGCTCAGGGCGCTCACCACCTGGCTGTATGACCGGGACCCCCTCCTCCTGCTGGCCTTCGACGCACCCCTTAAGGTCGTCAAGGAACGGGCGCATCGCGACCCAGGGTATTTCCAGGAACTGGTCGGGCGCCTTTTCCTGGACAACACCCATCGCTCCACCCTTTTGCTGCGGCCCGACCCCGAACTCCGGAAAAAGTGGGAGGCATCGGAGAAAAAGGCGCTGGAAAGGGCGCGTTCACGCATGGGCCCGGCAGACATCGATCGGCTCGTTGCCGAGACCCTGCACCTCAAAAGACGCCAGGAAACCCCCGATCCCCCCGAGGCGCTGGCCACCATTCCCACCCTCCGCCTGGAGGACCTGGAGCGGGAGAACAAGATCATCCCCCTGGAACACCTGGATATAGCCGACGCGCGGGTACTGTATCACGACCTTTTCACCAACGGCATCACCTACATTGACCTGGGGCTCGACCTTCACGCCCTGGATCGGAACCTTCTCCCTTACGTGCCCCTTCTGGGCCGGGCCTTCACGGAAATGGGCACCGAGGAGGAAGACTTCGTTTCCCTGGCCCAGAGGATAGGCCAGCTCACCGGCGGCATCGGATCACAGACCTTCACATCCCAGGTCAAAGGCGGGCGCAGTTCAGCCGCATGGCTCTTTCTGCGGGGCAAAGCCCTTGCGGGTCGGCAGGAGGGGCTCTTCGAGATCTTCCGGGACGTGCTCCTCAAGGTCCAGCTGGACAACCGGGAGCGTTTCCGGCAGATGGTTCTGGAGGAAAAGGCGCGTTGCGAGCAAAGGATAGTCCCTTCCGGGCACCAGATGGTCAACCTGCGTCTCCGGTCCCACTTCGGCGAAGGCCACGGCGCCGCCGAGCAGATGGAGGGGATCAACTACTATTTTTTTATCCTGGATCTCGCCCGCAGGGTGGAGGAAGACTGGCCCGGAGTCCTGGCCAGACTCCGGGAAACCAGGCGGCGGCTGGTCAACCGCAATGCCATGGTCTTCAACATCACGCTGGATGAGGCGGGCATGAAGGGCCTGGAGCCGCGCCTGGCCGCCTTTGTGGAGGCCCTGCCCCGCTCACCCCTGCCCGAGTCCCGTTGGACGTTCGACCCACCCCCTCCCCACGAGGGGATGATGATTCCCTCCCAGGTCAACTACGTGGGGAAAGGGGCCGATGTCTACGCCCTCGGGTACCGTTTTCACGGCTCATCCCTCGTGATCACCCGCTACCTTCGCAACGCATGGCTCTGGGACAAGGTGCGGGTCCAGGGAGGGGCCTACGGCGCCTTTTGCCTGCTGGACCGATACTCCGGCGTCTTGACCTTCGTTTCCTACCGCGACCCCAATCTGGATGATACCCTGAAAGCCTTCGACGGTGCGGCGCACTTCCTCCGGCAGGCGGGCATTCCGGAAAAAGAACGCGTCAAGAGTATCATCGGTGCCGTGGGAGACCTGGACACCCATCTGCTCCCGGATGCCAAGGGATACACCTCCATGCTCCGATACCTGGCGGGCGAAACGGATGAGGCGCGCCAGCGGCTCCGGGAGGAGGTGCTGGGGACCCGGGAGAGGCATTTCCGTGAATTTGCCGAGGTAGTCGAAGGAGTCGCAGAGCGGGGCCTGGTAAAGGTCATGGGGTCTCCGGCCGCCCTGCAGGAGGCCGCCCGGCGCCGTCCCGGCTGGCTCGAGGTTTTTCGCGTCCTGTGAATCACAAGCTCAAAAACCCTTTTCAACAAGCGCCCGATGGGATATAGATGAAACTCCCGGGCAACCGCCCCGGTGGATGAGGAAAAAACGCTTGCGCTGGAAGGACCCATGAAGACCTTTACCGTGCTGTTCATACCGGATAACCGATCCGTGCAGGTGGACGAAGGTGTCACCATTGCAGAGGCCGCCGCCAAGGCGGATGTGTTCATCAACAATTTGTGTGGGGGAGAAGGCGTCTGCGGTCAGTGCAAGGTACAAGTGACCAAGGGCCGTGTGGAACCCGAGGAGCGTGCCGGAGCCTTTTTTTCCGAAGAGGAGCTGGACGAGGGATTCGTGCTCGCCTGCCAGACGGAGATTCATGACGACCTGGAAGTGGTCATCCCCCCGGAATCCCGGCTGGAGGACGCCCAGATCATGACGGAGGAGGCCCGCGCGCTCCCACAGGACCCCAAGGTCACCCCGCTTGTCCGCAAGATATTCCTGGAGCTTTCGCCTCCCACCGCCGAGGACAACATCTCGGATATCGAGCGCATATCCCGGGAACTTAGGAAAAAACTCGGCTGGCATTCCTATGATATCTCCCTGCACTGTCTCCAGCACCTGTCCACCGATCTCCGGGACAACGACTGGAAGATTACGGCCTCGGTGGCCAAGGACCGCAACGGGTACCGGATCCTGAAGATCGAGGCGGGCGACACCTCCCATCGCAATTATGGCCTGGCCGTGGATGTAGGCACCACAACGGTCGTGGCCCAACTGGTGGACCTGACCTCCAGGGAGGTGTTGGGAGTGGAAGGGACCCATAACCGCCAAGCCCGTTTCGGCGAGGACGTCATCTCACGTATGATCTACGCCTGCGGCAAGGGAGGCCTGAATCCGTTGCACGAAGCCGTGGTGGAAAACATCAACGGCCTGGTGGAGGCCCTGGCCCGGAATGCCGACATTGATCCGAAGCAGATCCATGTGCTGGTGGCGGCCGGAAACACCACCATGAGCCACTTCCTTCTGGGCCTGACGCCCTGCTCTATCCGGCTGGACCCCTACGTGCCCACGGCCGACGTCTACCCCCAGGTGCCGGCCCGGGAGATCGGTCTTCTGATGGACCCCGAAGGCATCGTGGAGACCCTGCCCAGCGTGGCCTCTTACGTGGGCGGTGACATCGTGGCCGGGGTGCTCGCCTGCGGCATGGCGGACAGGGACGAGGTGAGCGGGCTCATCGATATCGGCACCAACGGCGAAATAGCCATAGGCAACAACGAATGGCTCGTCTGCTGTTCCGCCTCCGCCGGACCGGCCTTCGAGGGAGGCGGGACCCGCTGCGGCATGCGGGCCACGCGGGGGGCCATCGAAAAAATCGAATTTGTGGAAGGACAGCTCCGTTACGAGACCATAGGAAACGCGGCCCCAAGGGGAATCTGCGGATCGGGTCTCATCGATTGCATCTACGAACTGGTGAGCCATGGAATCATCGGGGCCGATGGAAAATTCCGGACCGACCTGGAAGACGATCGCCTCTGCTTCGAGGACGATATCCCCTGTTACGTCATCGCCCGGGCCCAGGAGACGGAAACGGGCGAACCGGTGGTGATCACCGCATCGGATATCGACAACCTGATCAAATCCAAGGGCGCCGTTTTTGCCGCCATCAAATCCCTGGTGGATTACATAGGCCTGGGTTTTGACCAGATAGAAACCTTTTACGTGGCGGGCGGGTTCGGCAGTTACCTCAACATCCCCAAGGCCATCGCCATCGGTCTTATCCCGGACATTCCCCAGGACCGCATCCAGTTCATCGGGAACAGCTCGCTGACCGGCGCGCGGCTGTGTCTCCTCTCCGAGGAGGCCTTTGAAAAGGCCGTGTACATCTCCCGCTCCATGACGAACATCGAGCTGTCCCACTACCAACCCTTCATGGACGAATACGTGGCGGCCCTTTTCCTGCCGCACACGAACCGCAGGCTCTTTCCCTCGGTCACGTACTGATCGGGCGCGAATCCCCAGCCGAAACCAAAGGGAGGTCAGCCATGGAACGCTCCGACGTGCAACAGGCCCTGGGACGTTGCGAACTCTTTCGAGACCTGGAAGAGAAGGAGATCCGGGCACTCGGATCTCTCGGTCGCATGAAGACCTACCGGGCCGGGGAGACGATTTTCCGGCAGGGTGACCTGGGCGAGCACCTCTATGTGGTGGCCGAAGGGCAGGTATTCCTGGAAAGGACGGTGGATCTGGACGCGCGGCAGGGGAACGTCACCATCGGCATCCTGGGCGTGGGCAGGGCTCTGGGTTGCTGGTCCACCCTGCTGGGAGAACCGCACATCCTCATGTCTTCGGCCCTCTGCCCGAAAAAGACCAGGATCGTCGTGCTCAAGGGAGCCCAGGTTCGGGAAATGATGCTGGAGGATACGTGTATGGGCTTTTCCGTTATGCAGAGGCTATGCTTTCTCCTGCGAGATCGTATAGAGGGGGCCTACGGGGCCCTGGAGAAAGTGTGATCCGCCTCTTGAGAGGGAAAGCCGCCCGGGGGGGCCTTGCGTAGGGCCACGGGGATCCTGCTGGATATGATCATTGGAACGGACGGATAATGCATGAGCAAAGCAAGGAATTCGAACTGACGGCCGAGGAGGCCGCCGCCCTGGATGAGATCGCCGGTGCGCTGGGCCGATTCGGGCAGGAGCGCGGAAACCTCATACCCATCCTCCAGATGGTCCAGGAACGGCTCTCCTACCTGCCGCCGCGCGCCATCGAGCTCGTGGCCTCACACCTGGGGATGGCCCCTTGCGAAGTCTACGGGGTGGCGACGTTTTACAACCAGTTTCGGTTTCACCCCCCGGGCAGATATCGGATCAAGGTGTGCCTGGGCACCGCCTGCCACGTGAAGGGCGGTGACATCATCCTGGAAAACTTCGAGCGAAAGCTGGGGATCCGTGATGGGGAGACCACGCCGGACCGGGAATTCAGCATTGAACGGGTGGCTTGCGTGGGATGCTGCGCTCTGGCGCCGGTGACGGTTATCAATGAGACCGTACACGGGCATACGGCTCCCAGCAAGGTGGAAGGGCTGCTCCTGGGCTTTCAGATCGAAAGGGAACGCAAGGAAAGGGAAGACAAGAAACATGCCGACGGGGAATCCCAAGACCATTGATCAGGCCTTCAAGGACCTGAGGGAGGAGGCCCGAACGCGGTGGGAGGAGCTGAGGCAGACACCGGGACCCAAGTTCAGGCTCGGCCTTGCCACCTGCGGCATCGCTTCCGGGGCCCTAAACACAAAGGTCGCCCTGGAGGAGACCCTGGCCGAACGGGGAATCATGGCGCAAATCCGGACCGTGGGTTGTATGGGGCACTGTTACGCCGAGCCCCTCCTGGTGGTGGAAAACCCGGGCTTTCCCCCCCTCCTCTATCACCAGGTAAGCCCCGGCAAGGCAAAGATGATCGTCCGTTCCTTCCTGGAGGGAGGCGATCCCCTCTTCGAACACGTATTGGGGGCCATGGAAGAAAACGACATGATCCCCTGGATCATGGATTTCCCCCGTTTCAGCAACGAAGTGCGGGTGATAACGGCTTTATGCGGCGTGGTGGACCCGGAAGAAATCAGCGACTATATCGCCCTGGGAGGGTATGCCGCCCTGGCCCGGGCACTTGAGTCGGAGCCTGAAGACCTGATCCGCGCGGTGGAAGAGGCGGGGCTTAGGGGACGCGGGGGAGCGGGATTTCCTACCGGGAAAAAATGGCGCCTTTGCGCGCAAGCCGCCGGAAAACGCAAGGTGGTCATATGTAATGCGGACGAGGGGGACCCCGGCGCTTACATGGACAGGACCCTGCTGGAGAGCAATCCGCACCAGGTCCTGGAGGGCATGGCCATCTGCGCCCGTGCCGTGGGGGCCCGGAGGGGCATTGTCTATGTGCGGGCGGAATATCCGCTGGCGGTCCGACTTATCACGACCGCCGTTCAACAAGCTGAAAAACTAGGGCTTCTCGGGGAAAGCATCCTGGGCGGTGACTTCAGTTTTCATGTGCAGGTCTTTCGGGGCTCGGGCGCCTTTGTGTGCGGAGAAGAGACGGCCCTGCTCAGGTCCATCGAAGGCAAGAGGGGCATGCCCCGGCATCGCCCTCCATTTCCGGTCCAGGAGGGACTGGAAGGGCTTCCCACCGTGATCAACAACGTGAAAACCCTGGCCTCTGTCCCCCCTATCGTGGAAAAAGGTCCGAAGTGGTTCCGGGGCGTGGGCACGCCCCGGAGCCCCGGCACCGCTGTATTCTCGGTGGTGGGCGACGTGGTGCACCCGGGACTGGTGGAAATTCCCATGGGGACCACGCTGCGTTCCCTGATCTTTGACGTGTGCGGGGGCATCCCCCGGCGAAAGTCGTTCAAGGCCGTACAGATCGGAGGTCCTTCCGGCGGATGCCTTCCGGAGGACTTCCTGGACACCCCCATCGATTTCGACTCCTTGGTGGAGGCGGGAGCCATGATGGGATCGGGCGGCATGGTGGTCATGGACGAGGATGCATGCATGGTGGACGTGGCCCGCTATTTTCTCGATTTCACCCAGAAGGAGTCGTGCGGAAAATGCACCTTTTGCAGGATCGGCACCAGGCAGATCCTTGAGATCCTTGAGAGGATGACCCGAGGGGAAGGGCGGGAAGAGGACCTGGGGCTCCTGGAGACCCTGGCCGACGTGGTGCGGCGCGGCTCCCTGTGTGGGCTCGGAAAGACGGCACCCAACCCGGTGCTCACCTCCCTCCGCTATTTTCGCGAGGAATACGAGGCTCACGTCCGAGAGAAGCGATGCCCGTCAGGGACGTGCCGCGCCCTTACGGCCTTCTACATCGACCTGGACCTCTGCGCCAGGGGGTGTGATGCCTGCGTGGGTTGCTGCCCGGTGGAAGCTATTTTCACCACCCTGAACAGGAAAAAGGGGATCGATCAGACCCTCTGCGTAAAGTGCGGCGAATGCGTGGCGGCCTGTCCGGAGGAATACAATGCGGTGAAGAAAGTCTCGCCCCCGCACCTGGCCCCCATCGTGGAGCGACCGCCGGTTCAAGAGACATAGGGCACCCTGCCCCCCCGGTCCCGTCCCCCGCCGCTCAGCCCTCGGGGGCGGGCCGTCCAAAACAAGGCGGGGAGAGAAAGAAGACATGGCAACCATCTACATAGACGACAAAGCGGTGGAAGCAACCCCGGGCGACTCCCTGCTCAGCGTGTGCCTGAAGAACGGGATCTATGTGCCCCACCTCTGTTATCTGGAGGAACTGAAGGAAACACCCGCCTCGTGTCGCCTCTGCTTTGTGGAGGTGGAGGGCGAACCGGCGCCGGTTACCGCCTGCACTACAATGGTTCGCGAAGATCTCCGCGTACGCACGGACACACCGGAGGTGCGCCGTCTTCAGCGCGCGGCCCTCAGGCTGCTGCTCTCCGTGCACAGGGTCGACTGCGGCCGCTGCCCCGCCAATAAACATTGCGATCTTCAGCGTATCGCAGCCCTCCTGGGAACGGGGCTGAAACCGAAAAACCTGGCCCTCCTGCTCCGGGAACCGCAAGTCGTGCGCGTACATCCCCTCTTCGACTACTATCCCAACCGGTGCGTCCTCTGCGGCCGATGTGTCCGTCTTTGCCGGGAGCGACACGCCATGCCGCTTCTCACCTTTGCGGACAGGGGCTTTAGCACCACCGTGACCTTTTACGGTCAAGGAAACAGCGAGGAAATCCCCTGCGCCGACTGCAGGGCTTGTGTGAAGGCCTGTCCTGTGGCGGCCCTATGGCCGCGGGACAGCGACGCTCCGGTCCCCGGGGGAGAGGAGGAACCGTCCCCGAATACGGCCGGCTCAGATCCTGCGGAGGCCGGCCCATAAGGCCTTGTCCCGCTGGAACCGCAATGGTAAAAAGCACAAGTAAGAAAAGACTGTTATTGGCGCATGGGGGAGGGGAAGCTCCCTCTCCCCTCATGGGAGGATGAAAGGAGCATGGCAGACACATTCCTCACCGAGACGGAGGTCCTCCGGCGCTTCCGCATAGACGAAACGCTTCTCTCCTCCCTCATAGAGGAAGAGATCATCTGCCCCCTGTGCAGGGAGGAAACCCCGGCAAAACTCTTTCCGTCGAGCGAGCTGGAAAAGCTCCGCCTGGCCGTTCTCCTGGTGGAGGAGATGGGGGTCAACCTCCCGGGGGTGGAAATCATTCTGCACATGAGGCGGCTTCTGCTGGAGATGAGAGCGCAGTTCGACGACATCCTGGAGGACCTCGCTCGCCAACTGGGCCGGGGCCCGGCCGGATCGCAGTAGGCGCCCATGAGGGAAAACACACGCGTTGCACCCGGTATGACGGAGGCGGTTCCGGTACGGCTCCGCATCAGCACGCTCCTCCTTTCCAACCGATGGCTAATGGCGCCCATGGCCGGGATTACCCAGTCTGCCTTCCGGCGACTGGTCAAGGGATTCGGCGCAGGGCTCGTGACCACGGAGATGGTGAGCGCCATGGGCCTCAGGCTCGGCCAACCCAAGACCCTCCGATATTTGATCTTCCACCCGGAAGAACGACCCCTGGCCGTGCAGATTTTCGGATATGACCCGGAGGCCATGGCCGAGGCGGCCGGGATCGCGGTGGACGCGGGCGCCGACGCCCTGGACATCAACATGGGTTGCCCTGTGCGCAAGGTGGTCCGCACCGGGGCGGGCGGAGCCCTTCTGCGTGACCCGCAGCTTGCGGCCAAGATCGTGCGGGCGGTGCGCCGGGCATGCCAGGTACCCGTGACGGTGAAGCTCCGGGCCGGGTGGAGCCCGGATCGGTTCACGGCGCCGGAACTGCTCCGGTCGCTGGAGGATTGCGGTGTGGATGCCGTGGTCTTGCACGCCCGGTTCGTGACCCAGGGCTTTTCGGGCCGTGCAGATTGGTCCCTCATCGCGCGGTTGAAGGAACAGGCAAGGGTCCCGGTGATCGGGAACGGGGATGTGGCAAAGGCCTCGGACGCACTTCGGATGGTCCGCGAGACCGGGTGCGATGGCGTCATGATCGGACGGGCTGCAACACATAACCCATGGATTTTTAAGCAAATAATTGATTTGGAAAAGGGCTTTCCCGTGACCCGCCCCACACTCTCGGAGCGCAGGGGGCTCATCATGCGCCACTTTCATCTCCTGTGCGAAAGCCTGGGGCCCGATCGCGCGGCCCGACTCATGCGCGGCCTGTTGCTCCGCTATACCAAAGGCCTGGCCGGGGGAGCCCGCTTCCGTGGAGAGATTACCCGGGTCACGGACTTCGAATCGCTGGTGAAGGCCATGGATAGCTATTTTTCCTCTCTCGCCGAGTACGAGGCATGAGGGTTCGGCTTGCCAAGACAGCAGGCTTTTGCATGGGCGTTCGGCGCGCCATGGAACTTGCCCTTTCCGAGGCGAACAAGTCCGACGGTCCCCTGTACACCTACGGCCCGCTGATCCACAACGAGCAGGTTCTGGACCTGCTCGAATCCAAGGGTGTGCGTTCCGTCACCGACCTCGAGACGCTACGGGACTCGGCCCGGGGGCGGATCATCATCCGGGCCCACGGGATCCCCCCCGCCACGAGAAAGGCATTGAGGGCCTCGCCCCTGGAGGTGATCGACGGGACCTGTCCCAGGGTGGCACGCGTACAGGCCATCATCCGGTATTACACCAGCAAGGGACACACGGCTCTCATCGTGGGTGATCCTGAGCACGCCGAAGTGGTGGGGCTCGTGGGGTATGCCAAGACCTCCGCTTATGTGATACGCCACGAAGACGAGGTGGCGGGACTCCCGGAACTGGATCGCGTGATCCTGGTGGCCCAGACCACCCAGGATGAAAAGAAATACGGGCAGGTGACACGAAAGGTCAAGGAGCGATTCCCCGACGCCAGGGTCTTCCAGACCATCTGCGAGGCAACCCGCCAGCGCCAGGAGGAAGTTCGACTCCTGGCCGAGTCCGTGGATGCAGTGGTGGTGGTGGGAGGTTATCACAGCGGCAACACGCAACGCCTCGCCCAGATCGCCCGTTCTCAGGGCGTTCCCACCTTCCACGTGGAGACTGAAAAGGAGCTGGACAAGGCAACTCTCGCGCGCATGGAGCTGATCGGGGTGACGGCGGGCGCCTCCACCCCAAACTGGATGATCAAAAACGTGGTGAAGGAGATCGAGGGAATCCGGGATTTCCGCGACCTTCCCTGGTTGCACTGGGCCCGGAAGGGCTTCAAGTTCGCCGTGCTCAGCAACTTTCTCGCGGCCGTGGGGGCATTTTGCCTGGCCCAGACAGGTGCCGTACTTTCCGGGAGGACCGCAGGCGGCCTATACCCCTTTCTCACGTTTCTCTATATCTATGCCATGAACGTCCTTAACCGCTTCCTGGACAAGGGCGCAAGCGCGTACAACGACCCGGAAAGAGCGGCTTTCTATAGAAATTACAAGGTGTTACTGATTTTCTCGGGTCTCCTGGCGGTGACCCTTACCCTCGTGGTCGCCCACGGCCTGGGCCGCACCACTTTCTGGGTCCTTTGCGGGCTGAGTCTCCTGGGGCTGCTCTACAGCCTGCCCCTGGTACCCCGCGCCTTCCGTGGAAGTCGCCGGCGGAGCAGGATCAAGGACATCCCCGGGTCCAAACCCCTGGTGGAAGCCCTGGCGTGGGTGGTTTTCATCTGCGTTGTCCCGCTCCTGGAAGGAGGTGGACCCTCCTGGCCCGGCGTGACCGCCGCCGGAGTGGTGGTCTTTGCCATGAGCTATGCCCGTAGCACCTTGTTCGACCTGTTCCAGTTCCAGGGAGACCTCATCGTGGGAGCCGAGACCCTGCCCATCACCCTGGGCTTGAAAAAGACCTCCGTCCTGCTCCGCGTGGTCCTCTGCGTGGCGGCCGCAGTACTTCTGCTATCCCCGGTGCTCGGCCTGACGCCACCTTTCTCCTTCCTCGTCCTGCTCTCCCTGGCCGCCCTTTCTTTCTGCCTGGCAGCCTACGAAAGGCGCTGGATTCACCCGGGCCCCGCCCTGGAGGCCATGGTGGAAGGGGCCTTCATCCTGAACGGGCTGCTGGCCCTGCTGTGGGGATGGGGGCGCTGAGAGGAATGGATGGACCCCGCGTCAGCGTCATCATCCCCACCTTCAACCGGGCCGAGTTCGTTGTCCGCGCCGTGCGATCCGCGCTGGAACAAACGGTAGCGCCCGCCGAGGTGATCGTGGTGGACGACGGCTCCCGGGACCATACGCCGGAGGTCCTGGCCCCCTTCGGAGACCGGATCGTCCGGATGGTCCATGACGGCAACCAGGGCGTTTCCGCGGCCCGGAACACGGGCCTTCGCCGCAGTCGGGCCCCCCTGGTGGCCTTCCTCGATTCGGACGATTATTGGCTTCCCCGGAAGCTGGCGGTCCAGGTCTCCTTTTTCAGGGACCACCCCGAGGCCGTGGCCTGCCAGACCGAAGAGGTCTGGATTCGCAGGGGCAGAAGGGTCAATCCCGGGGCCAGGCATCGCAAGCCTTCAGGAGACATCTTCGGTCCGTCTCTCGAGTTGTGCCTGGTAAGCCCTTCCGCCGTGATGCTGAAGCGGGATCTGTTCCGGGAGGTGGGGCTCTTTGACGAGCGCCTTCCGGCCTGCGAGGACTATGATCTGTGGCTGCGCATCGCCTGCAGATATCCGGTATACAGGCTGCCCGAGGCCCTAGTGATCAAGGAAGGCGGCCACCCCGATCAACTCTCCCGGCGATACCCCGCCATGGACCGGTACCGCATTCGATCCCTTGCCCGCCTCATCTCCAGCGGGTTGCTGGACGCCGGGCGCAGGGCGGCCGCCGTGGAGGCACTCGGGCGAAAGGCCGCCGTTTACGCGGGCGGCTGCTTCAAGCGCGGCAAGGCCATGGAAGGCATAGCGTGCCTGGCCCTCCCTCTGCTCCTTTCCGGAACCCTCAGGTCTCTTCCAGCAGGATCTTGTGATCCACCAGAGAAAGACTCTTGACCCTGGCCTGGAGGTGCTTTCGTTCCCCGAAGATGTTTGTCAGGGTCACGGTCCCGCCCTCTTCTTCGAGGGTTTCCACATCCTCCAGGACCAATTCCTCCTGCCCGTTGCTCAGCAGATATGCGGACGATTCACACATGGGAACAGCGCTCCTTCACCAATAAAACCACCTGTTGTACCAGGTGGGGCAAGGGTTCGTCGGTCAGGCCGACTATGGTCACCCGCTCCCGGGTCAGGGGGATGAGGATCTTCCCAGCGTCGCTGGAGGCCACCGCCGCGGCCATGGCGGGCGACACCTCTCCCATCATGGCATGAGCCATCAGGATGGATACCGACCCGATGATGATGTCTGCCCTGCTGCTCGTGCGGGCGATGGCATTTTCCCCGGTGGCCCCCCGGTTGGCCCCCGCCTTCATCATCCGGGCCGTTGCCGTTGCATTGGTCCCCAGGGCCCAGATTTCGAGATCCTCACCCACTGCCTCTCGAAGCCCCTTGATCAGCAGGGCTCCGATGCCCCCTCCCTGCCCATCCATCACCATGATTTTCACTTGCGCCCCCTTGCCGGCGGAGTCGGCCGACAACGGCCCCCCCAATGGTTCTTTCGTTTCAGCCAACGTGTTCGATATGCTGTAAGAATATGATCAGCCGGGTTTTCATTATAGACCGGCCTGAAAATTGTTTAAAGACCATTCGGCCGTCGCGACGCTGAAATAGGAAAAGCCCTGCTTGCGGGCCTATTCAAAAGACACCAGAATCGCTTTCCCGCGCGAGCCCGCTCGGTGGTTGACCCCCACGGGCCTCTTGGCGTACCATGGCGGTCGACTTGTGCGCGTGGATCGACGCACCCGAAAGGTACGCCTCCCGGATCTTATTAAAACAATGCCGACCCCCTTTGTCGGCCTGTCGGAAAATCCGGTCCCCCGAAACATGGATCCATCCTTCTTCCATATCGTCCTTCTTCCGCCCGCCGCCTATTTGCTGGGCTCCATTCCGTTCGGAAAACTGATCGCCCGGGCCGTAGCGGATGTGGACATAACCCGGAGGGGCAGCGGAAACATCGGGGCCACCAATGTGGCCCGGGAAGTGAGCCTTGGCTGGGGCCTCGCCACTCTCTTTCTGGACCTTCTAAAAGGGGCGCTGCCGGTGGCCGCATGGCTTTTTCTCTTTTCCGACGCTGGACTTCGGGGGGGTGGCAAAGGCCTCGCCGCAGCCCTGGCCGTTTCGGCCCTCTTGGGCCACCAGTTCCCGATCTTTTTGCGGTTCAAGGGCGGCAAGGGCGTCGCAACGGCATTGGGAGCCTTCCTCGTGCTCGCCCCGTGGCCCTGTCTCCTCTCCGCGCTCCTGTTCGCCCTCGTGGTTTACCTCCGGGGGTTTGTCTCCCTGGGATCCCTCGTCGGGGCCCTGGCCCTTCCTCTTTTCATGCTCCTAACGGCAAAGGGCCCTGCCCTGGTGAGCGCGGCCCTGGTCTCGGCCGCCCTGATCTTCCTCCGGCATCGCGACAACCTCAAACGCCTCCTTCATGGGGAAGAAATCCCCTGGCGCAGTGCGAGGCTCAAGAGAGAAGATCCAGCAGGCGGTCCAGTTCCTCGTCGGAAAAGAAATGAATGACGATCCTGCCCCCCTTGCCCTTACGGGCGATCTCCACTTTAGTTCCAAGGCTCCTCTTGAGATCATCCTCCAGGCTGCGGATGTACGGGTCGGGCCGGGAGGGGGACCCAGCCCCCTTCCTTCGGCCTGAACGGGCCTTGACGCGCTCTTCCAATTGCCGCACCGAGAGCCCTTTCTTGACCACAAGATCGCGCAGCAGGGCCTGTTCCACGGGAGTCTTGACGCCGGCAAGAACCCTTGCGTGGCCCATGCTCAGCCGTCCCTCCATGAGGTCTTGCTGGATGTCGAGGGGCAGGCCAAGCAGTCGCAGTTGATTCGTGACCGTGGATCGATCTTTGCCCAGCCTCCTGGCAAGTTCCTCTTGCGTAACACCGGTCTGCTCCAGCAGGCGCTGGTATGCCAGGGCTTCCTCGATGGGGTTGAGATCCTGCCGGTGGAGATTTTCCACCAAGGCCAGTTCCAGCGATTCTGCAGGGGTTGCGTCCCGCACAACCACGGGTACCCGCTCGAGACCCGCCCTCTGGGCGGCGCGCCAGCGCCGCTCGCCGGCGATCAGTTGATAACCTTCTCCAGCCCGGCACACCAGAAGGGGTGTCAGGACCCCCTTCTCCTTGACCGAAGCGGCCATCTGCTCAAGCTCCGGTTCCGAGAACCGCTGGCGGGGCTGATGGGGGTTGGGGGAAATGGCGTCGATAGGGCACATGAGAAAGCCCCCCTCATCCTCCCGGTCCGCGTCTGGAATAAGGGCGCCGAGGCCTTTACCGAGTGCTTTTCTCTTTGCCATGCTTCTCCCCCCCTCTTTCCATGAGTTCCCTGGCCAGGGCGAGGTAGCTTTGCGCCCCCGTGGACCGAAGGTCATACAGGAGCGCGGGTTTTCCGTGACTGGGTGCCTCGCTCAGCCGCACGTTTCGGGGAATCACCGTATCGAAAACGCCCTCCCGAAAATGGTTCCGCACCTCCTCGGCCACCTGCCGGGAGAGATTGTTGCGGGAATCATACATGGTGAGAACGATGCGGGCGAGCCGCAGGCCGGGATTGAGGCTCCTTTTCACCGCCTTGATGGTGCGGATCAAGTGAGAAAGCCCTTCCAGTGCATAATACTCGCACTGCAGGGGCACCATCACCGCATGGGCGGCCGTCAAGGCGTTCACCGTCAGGTATCCCAGGGAAGGCGGACAATCGATGAAAACGTAATCATACCGATCATCGAGGCCCTTGAGCCCTCGGCGAAGACGATACTCCCGCCTGTCCAGGGAGGCCAACTCGACTTCCGCGCCCACCAGTTCCGTTGTGGCCCCCAGAAGGTCCAAGCCCGCAAGGGCCGTGGGGCGGACCACGTCCGTGAGCGGGACTCCGGCCAAGAGCAGATCGTATACGCCCCTCCGGAGGCCCTCGCGGTCGAACCCCAGGCCCGTGGTGGCGTTTCCTTGGGGATCGCAATCCACCAGGAGACAGCGTTTCTTGGCCGCCGCCAGGGAGGCGGACAGATTCACTGCGGTGGTGGTCTTTCCCACTCCACCCTTTTGATTGGCCACACAGATGATCTCGGGCATCGGATCCCTTGCACCCTCCGGAAAGCATGCCCACCGCTCTCCGGTCCTTTGGTCTATTTTCCGGGAATCTTGTTAGCACACCCCTCGCGCTTTGAAAAGGTCCAAAAACCGATGTTTCACGTGAAACATGCCCCCCTGCCCCCTATCCCCTTGTGTAACGGGGTTCCGCCTGTTATCTTGTCGACCCAACCGGTAGCCGACGGGCGGCAGATTCCTCGGGGACCCGCGCCGCCACGGCATGGGAGGATGAAGAATGAGAGGCGATCGCGTACAACTGGATCACGGCAGCGGCGGTGAGGCATCCCAGGAGCTGGTGTGCGACATCTTTCTCCGCAGGCTTCGAAACGACTACCTTGAAAAAATGGATGACAGCGCCCTGGTGGACCTGCCGGGGTGCCGTCTGGCCATGACCACGGATTCCTACGTGGTGGATCCCATCTTCTTCCCGGGGGGTGACATCGGGGCGCTGGCCGTGCATGGCACGATCAATGACCTTTCAATGCAGGGGGCAAGGCCCATGTTTCTCACGCTGGGCCTGATTCTCGAGGAGGGCTTTGCCCTGGAGGACCTCAAGCGCGTCATTGATTCGGTGGCCACAGCCTCGAAAGAGGCCGACGTAAAAATCGTGGCGGGGGACACCAAGGTCGTACCCAGGGGCCATGCAGACCGCATTTTCATCAACACCGCCGGTATCGGTATCGTCCCCCCTGGCGTCCGCGTGGGCGCGGATAACGCCCAACCTGGCGATGTCGTCATCATCAACGGTACCATCGGAGACCACGGCCTGGCGGTCATGACCCGCCGCGAAGGCCTGGCATTGGAGGCGGAGATCCACAGCGACTCCGCCCCCCTCAACGCCCTCACCGAGGCGGCGCTGCAGGCTGGGGGGCCCGGGCTTCACGTCCTCCGGGACCCCACCCGCGGCGGTGTGGCCACGGCGCTCAACGAGATCGCCCGCCTGTCGGGCGTGCGGATCGAGCTGGCGGAGAAAGACTTGCCGGTGGCGCCGGCCGTTGAGTCTGCATGCGAGCTGCTGGGTCTCGACCCCCTTTACGTGGCCAATGAAGGAAAGTGCCTGTTGATCGCGCACCCTGCCGGCGCTCCCGCCGTGCTCGAGGCCCTTAGAGGGCACCCTCTGGGCCATGGAGCGCGCATCATCGGCAAGGTGCGGGCAGCTCGCCGCCCCGGTGTCCTTCTCAAGACACGCGTCGGCGGGACGCGGATCCTTTCCATGCTCACGGGAGAGCAGTTGCCGCGTATCTGCTGAGACATCGGCACCGCCGAAAACATCTTCCGAAAAAGCCGATTTCCCGTGAATACAGGAAAAAACGGGCATCTTTTTATGAAATAATTCTCTTGCTGATTTTAAATCTCTATTTGTTTTCCGCGGTGATGCCCATAACTAGCTAATTTTTCAGCCTATTTTTCCATTGCAAGATCCTTGCCCGATTCATCCCCCGGTCGGCCCGGGGTTTGTCTCATGAAAAAATGAAGGCAAAAAAATGAAAAAAAGAAATAATCGACGAATTTGGAAGATATAGGAAGATCATCACTGTGGAAAATTTTTTCAACACAATCTCCTTCCAGGATAACGATCTGAATTCTGAAGCAAAAGCCCGGGTCCCATTTGCCCTCTCTTGACGCCACCTTACACCCCCTGAGAGCGTTTTTCTCGTGAGTTGCGCCAGTTACGTCCTGTCAAGAACAGCAAGACCCATAAGTGGCGGCTCCGGCCAGCGCCCTTTGACAGCACCAGCCCTTAGGGGCTAAAAGGCTGTCTCAGTTTTCGGCCGTCCCTGTGCGCCCCTGGACGGTCTCGCATCCAGAGAATACCAATCCCGGCTGTCGGCCGGATCGATCACGACGGGGAGAGGGGAGCCACCCCCAGGGGGGAGAAGGGATTACCCTCGTTCACCGGACAACCTAGAACTCCTGAATCAGAACAACGCTTAAGCGGGCCTCGAAGGCCGCGGCGCCCGGATGCCCCCGGGCCACAACCCGTTTTCCCGGCCGCTTGGCACAGTGGAGTTATTCATGATGAAACTTTGGGATGAGGTCAAGAGACAGCTTCGTTCCGACCTGACGGCACCCTGTTTTTCGCTGTGGATAAACCCCATTGAACCGCTTGACGAAAAGGAAGGGGAACTGGTGTTGGGTTGCCCGAACAAGTTTTCCATGAACTGGGTCACGGAAAACTACCGGGCCATGATCGAGGAAAAGCTGGACAGCCTCGCCGGGGGCCGGATGCGCCTCACCCTCAAGGTGGCCCCCCCGGCCGCAGAGGCGAATTCACCCCACCCGAGGCAGCGCCAGCTTCGGCTGCCTCACATCCCGGGCAACGGTCGCAACGGCAGCGCACCCTTCAACCCGGACTTCACCTTTGACCGGTTCGTGGTGGGCCGTTCCAACGAATTCGCTTATTCGGCCTCCCGGGCCCTGGCGCAGCCAGGCTTCTGCGATTATAACACGCTCCTCATGCTGGCCAACACGGGGCTGGGGAAAAGCCACCTCTCCCAGGCCGTAGGCAACGCCATCGTGCAGAGCAACCCGCAATGCAGGGTCCGTTACGTGACGGCCGAAGACTTCGCCAACGAGATGATCGCTGCCCTTAAGTCCCGCCGGGTGGAAGAGTTCAAGAACAAGTACCGGCGCTCCTGCGATGTGCTTCTGCTCGACGAGGTCCATTTCCTGAGCGGGAAAGAAAAGATCCAGGCCGAAGTGGGCTACACCCTCGATGCCCTTGCCAACGACAAGAAGAAGATCATCTTTACAAGCGCCATGGCTCCCAAGAAGATCCCCCGCCTGTCCCGGGAACTCACAAGCCGCCTTACCTGCGGCCTGGTGACCACCATCGACAAGCCTGATTTCGATACCCGGGTCAAGATCCTGGAGAAGAAGGCCAGGGAACAAAACCTCACCCTCTCCGAGGAGATCATCCATCACATCGCCGGGCGTCTGACCCGGGACGTGAGGCAGATGGAAAGTGTCCTGCGGTGCCTGAAGGCCAGGTCCGAGCTTCTCAAGGCCCGTCTCGATCTGGACCTCACCAGGGAGGTCATCTCCTGTCTCGTATCTCCGGAGCGGATCGTGAGCCTGGAGGACGTCCGCGACACGGTGTGTCGGTATTTCAAGGTGGATCCGGAAACCCTCAGATCCAAGTCCAGGAAGAAAATACACGCCCTGCCGCGCAACATCTACATCTACCTATGCCGCCGTCACGTGGAAGACACACTGGAGACCATCGCGCAATCGGTCAATCGCAGCCACTCCACGGCCCTGTACGCCTCGGAGGTCATCGAAAAACGCCTGAAGAGCGACGGAAGCCTCCGGAGGCAGGTGCGTTTCCTGAGTGAGAAGCTGGAGGAGAAGCGCAAATGACCCTCCGGGGCCGGTCCTCACGGAAAAAGGTCCTGATTTGGGGTATAATCATCGGCACAGGACTCCCGGCCGCCTACTTGTGCTTCGTGGCGGCGGTGAGCCTCTGGATCGGATTCTCTCATGCGGAACAATCAGGCTTTTGGGTCCCGATCCTGGCGGGCCTCCTTTGCCTCTTTGTGGTCCTCGTGCTATACGTTCGTCTGACCAGAAAACTCCTGCGCCGACTCGAGGACGAGGATGTCGTCCGCCTTTGACCGGATCTGCGGGACGCTATCTTACCCTTTCTTCCCTTGCTCGTAAAAAGACACCAAAAAGGCCTCGTCCTTAGGTGACAGGTTGAACCGCCCCGCCGCCTGTGTGATAAGGACATCAAGGGCCGCTCCCTCCTCTTCCTCTAGGCACGCCGATATCCACTTGACGGCCTGCCTCAACTTTTCTCCCTTGGGCTGTATTGTGGCCATGGGCCCTCCTCCCCTTGTTCTTTCCCCGGGGGCCCCCATGCCCCCCGAAGGCCCACCGTCTCATCAAAACTAACACACGAAGCGGGAGAATTCAAAGGCATCAGGCCCTCCCCCGCCCATTTTCACGAGAACTTTACACGATTCCAACACGATGCTAACATTTCTCCTCCTAATTCAACCAGGCATATGTTCAACGTTGAGTCCCGCGGAGACCCCAACAATGGCAAAGAAACGCATCCTCGTTGTGGACGACGAGGAAGACATCCTGGAATTGCTGGATTTCAATCTCTCCCGGGAGGGCTACCGGGTCGTGCGGGCCACGTCCGGTGAACAGGCCCTTGAAAAGACCCGGAACGAGCCTCCGGACCTCGTGCTCCTGGACTTGATGCTTCCCGACATGGACGGCCTGGAGGTTACCCGCATCCTCAAGAGTGACCCCGAAACAAGGGCGCTCCCCGTGGTCATGCTCACAGCCAAGGGAGAGGAGGCGGATATCGTCCTGGGCCTGGAGCTGGGGGCCGACGACTACATTACCAAGCCTTTCAGCCCCCGCGTCCTGCTGGCCAGGGTCAAGGCGGTTCTTCGCAGAAACTCAGCAGAAAAATTCCACGATTCACCGGTCATCCGCATCCACGAGCTGGTGATTCATCCCGGCCGCCGTGAAGTGCGCCTGGGGGGCAAGCCGGTGGGGCTCACCTTCACCGAATTCGAGATCCTTCACTACCTGGCCAGACGCCCGGGCTGGGTTTTCACGAGAAACCAGATCGTGGACGGGGTCCGAGGTCAGGACTACGCCGTGACCGACCGCTCCGTGGACGTCCAGATCGTAGGCCTCAGAAGAAAGCTGGGGCCCGCAGGCCGATACATCGAGACCGTTCGCGGCGTGGGCTACCGGTTCAAGGAGTGAGAGTGCACAGCAAAAGACCTTTATTCTGGCGGATTTACCCTTCCCATCTTTTCATCGCTTTTCTCTGCCTGGCCGCTTCCGTCTGGTTGGCCGTGACCACGTTGAGGGACTCCTATGTGGAGCAGCGCGTGGGAGAGCTTCGGGCCCTGGGACGTCTTCTGGAAATCCAGCTCCAACCCCTCCTTCACCCGCCGGACCCCAGGGGCATCGACCGCCTCTGCAAGGTGGCGGGTGCCAGGGTGGGGACCCGGATCACCATCGTCCTTCCAGACGGGCGGGTGGTCGGCGACTCGGAAGAAGACCCGCAGAGGATGGACAACCACCGCGACCGGCCCGAGGTCCGGCAGGCCTTCCTGGCGGGCGAGGGCCGATCCACAAGGTTCAGCCGCACTGTGCGGAAACGGATGCTCTACCTGGGCATTCGGGCGGGCCTCCCGGAAAGGGAACCCGCCATCCTGCGGCTTTCCGTGCCCATGACGGGGCTGGAGCAGGCCCTTGAGATCGTGGAGAAAAAGATTGTGGTCTGGGGTTTTCTCATCGCCCTTGCCGCGGGCCTCTCCAGTCTCCTGCTGGCCCGAAGGCTCAGCCGGCCCATTCAAGAGTTGAAACGGGCTGCGGACAGGCTCAAGCAAGGAGATCTTTCGTTACGCCCTCCCATGAGCCGCATCACGGAAGTGGATGCGTTGGCCGAAACCATGCACCGCATGGGACAGGATCTACACCGCCGCATCGAGACGGTCACGCTGCAACGAAACGAGATTGAAAGCGTGCTTTCCAGCATGGTGGAAGGGGTCCTGGCGGTGGACACCGGGGAGCGGGTGATCCGCATGAACGAGGCCGCCGGAAAAATGCTTCAATGCGATCCGCGCCGAGTCCAGGGCAGGGGTATCGAGGAGGCCATCCGAAACCCGGGGCTTCAGCGGTTCGTGAAAAAGGCCCTGTCGGCGGGCAACGTCACGGCCGAGGAGGACATCGTGCTGTCCGCCGGCGAGGAACGATTCGTCACCTGTCACGGCTCGGCGCTCAGGGACGGGGAGGGCCGGCAGACCGGAGCCCTGGTGGTCTTGAACGACGTCACGCGGCTGCGGAAGCTTGAAAAGATTCGTCGGGACTTCGTAGCCAATGTCTCTCACGAGATCAAGACTCCCATCACGGCCGTCAAGGGTTTCCTGGAGACCCTCAGCGACGGAGCCATGAAATCGCCCGCCGAGGCCGCCCGGTTTCTGGCCATCATGGAAAAGCACGTCCTTCGCCTGGAGGCCATCGTGGAGGACCTGCTGTGCCTCTCCCGCATCGAACAGGAAGAAGAACGGGGAGGGATCCTCCGCTCCACGGTCCCCCTGGAGCCCATCCTCCATGCAGCAGTGCAGCTCTGCGAGGCAGGGGCTGCGGCCAAGGGTATTCACTTCCAAATCTCCTGTCCCAAGGACCTCACGGCACGCCTCAACCCCCCCCTGCTGGAACAGGCAGTGGTAAATCTCCTGGAAAATGCCGTGAAATACTCCCATCCCGGAAATCCGGTGGGCCTGACGGCGGAGCGCAGCGGCGGCGAAATCGTGATCCGCGTGCGGGACCAGGGCCCGGGCATCGACCCCGCCCACCATGACCGGCTCTTCGAGCGGTTCTACCGCGTGGACAAGGCCCGAAGCAGGCAGGAGGGAGGCACAGGCCTGGGCCTTTCCATCGTCAAACACATCGTCCAGGCCCACGGGGGCCGCGTCACGGTCCAGAGCGCCCCTGGCAAGGGAAGTGCGTTCACCCTCCACCTGCCTGCCTGAAGGCCCGGGCGCCCGCCCGATCTTTTCTCTCCTCACGAAAAACAAACAATTCCCCCATCCGTTCCCGACGATGGGGCGCGAAAAGGGATCGGCAAAGACAGAGGGCCGGCCCCGGCAAGAAAGAAGCGCCCAGAGGACGCCGGCACCAAAAAGAGAACCCTTTACGAAAGGAGTAAGCATGGAAGAAAAGCATCGACACGTGGAAAAGCTTCTGTCCGTTTTCCATCTCACCATCCGGCACAGTCTCAGGCTGCCCCAGGAAGTTCGCACCGGGGTCCTGTTCCTCTATGATGGCCAAGAGGGGTCCAAGGACTTCCGGCTCCTGGACCCCGGCATCGGTCCGGAGATGCGCCGGCGGATCACCGCGTGGCTTCACGAACATGTGGGCCCCCAGGATTTTTCCGAAAGACTTCGCCTCAATCGCCTGGACGCCGACGGCCACCTGAAGAACCACCCCCTCCCCTAAACGGTCCTCGAGACCCCCGGGCACTCCACGCACAGCCTTCCTTTGCAATCCCAACAGAATTCTAACCCTGCCTTCATCCAAACCAAACGCAAGGGCCTCACCTTGTCCCTGTCGTCGGCAAGGGCGCAACGAAATGCGCCGGACAAAAGGACCCTCGGATCTTAGAGATCCCCGGTCCTAAAAAAAGACTCACCAAAAGCTCACAGAAACCTAACAAACAGGCCCCATGATGCATCGGGTCCCTCGGTGGCACCGGCGCCAGGGGCCATCCCAAGGAGGAAAATCATGAAAAAGACCATGCTCGGCCTATCCATTTTCGCAGCGGCGACGCTCCTTTTCGGGGGGGCGGCGTTTGGCGGAAATATCGTCATCAAGGGAAGCACCACCGTGCTGCCCATCGCCCAAAAAACGGCGGAGGCCTACATGCAGCAGAACCCTTCCGTGCGCATCTCCATCTCGGGCGGAGGGTCCGGAAACGGCATCAAGGCCCTGATCGACGGCTCCTGCGACATCGCGGACAGCTCTCGCTTTATCAAGCAGAAAGAGGTCAAACTGGCCGTGGAACGGGGACGCTACCCCGTGCCCTTTGCCGTGGCCTATGACTCCATCGTTCCCGTGGTTCACCCTTCCAATCCTATGGTCAACGTCACCTTGGCCCAACTCAAGGACATTTACGAGGGCAAGATCCGGAACTGGAAGGAGATCGGCGGCCCGGACCGCCCCGTGGTGGTGGTTTCGCGGGACACGTCTTCGGGCACCTACGAAGTCTGGAGAGAGAAGGTGCTGAAGAAAAAGCGCGTGTTCCCCGGGGCCCTGCTCCAGGCCTCCAACGGGGCCGTGCTTCAGGCCGTGGCCAAGAACAAGAATGCCATTGGCTACGTAGGGTTGGGCTACCTGAATGACACGGTCAAGGCCCTCATGATCAACGGCGTGACGGGCAGCGAAGAGACCACGTTGAACGGGACGTTCCCCATCAGCAGGCCGCTTTTCATGTTCACGGCGGGCTGGCCCCAGGGGGAGACGCTCCGCTTCATCAACTTTGTGATCCATCCCCAGAAGGGTCAGCAATACGTGCGTGAGGCGGGTTTTGTGCCTCTCTACTAAGGCTCCGCTTCGGCACCTCGACTCACCCTGGAAACCGGGGTCCCGGGGTGGCCCTAAAAGGCCTCCCCGGATCCGTCGAGGACTTGGACGGGTACAGGCAGCAGTGATCAATGGCTTTGCTTGAACACGGGGCGAGGAGGCGTTTAAGGCGGGATCGGGCGGTCCGCCTCTTCTTCTTTGCGGTGGCCCTGGCCTCCACCGGGACCTTGGGTGCGATCGTCCTTTTTCTCTTCCGGGAAGGCCTTCCCATCTTTGAAAAGGTATCGGTGAAAGACTTCCTGTTCGGCCTTTACTGGTACCCCACGGATGATCCAGCAGATTTCGGCATCTTTCCCCTGATTGTGGCCTCCGTCGCCGTGACGGGGGTCTCTGCATGCCTATCCATTCCTTTGGGACTCTTTACGGCCCTTTACCTGGCGGAAGTCGCCTCTCCGCGGCTGCGCCGGTGGTTCAAACCCATCGTGGAACTCATGGCCTCTCTGCCTTCCGTGGTCATCGGGTTTTTCGGGATGGTCATCGTGGCCCCTTTTCTCCAGGAACTCCTGGATATCCCTACGGGACTCAACCTTTTCAACGCCTCGCTGATGCTGGCCTTCATGTCGGTTCCCACCATCTGCAGCATCTCCGAGGATGCCATCTACAGCGTGCCCCGGGAACTCAAGGAGGCCTCCCTGGCCTTGGGGGCAACGAGGTGGGAGACCATCCGCCGCGTCCTGCTTCCCGCCTCGCTCTCCGGGATCACCACGGCGGTGATCCTCGGCATGGCCAGGGCCATCGGGGAGACCATGGTGGTGCTCATGGTTGCGGGAGGTGCCGCCATGGTTCCCCGTTCCCTGTTCGACCCTGTAAGACCCATGCCGGCAAGCATCGCGGCCGAGATGGCCGAAGCCCCTTTCCGCGGGGACCATTACCACGCCCTTTTTGCAACGGGCATCGTTCTGTTCCTGTTCACGCTCCTCTTCAACCTGGCCGCAGACCAGATCTCCCACCGCTACAAGCAAGTGGGCGCGGCGACCCTCTAACAGGAGCTCTCGAGGGGGATGAGGCAATCCATGAAAAGACCGCTTCACATCAACCGGGCTCGGCGCCTGCGCCAGGGCATCATTTTCTGGGTTTTCCGATCGGCGGCCCTCCTCAACGGCGCAGCGCTACTCCTCGTCGTCTATTTTCTCGTCTCCCGCGGCTGGCGGGCCCTCACGTGGACTTTTCTGACCCAGGCCCCCTCGAACTCCATGACCGAGGGCGGAATCCTGCCTTGCATCGTCGGGACCCTGTGCCTCAGCGCGGGGGCCCTCCTTGTGGCGCTGCCCATCGGCGTGGCATCGGCGGTCTACCTTCATGAATATGCAACGGCCGGCCGACTGATCCGCCTCATCCGCCTCGGCGTCAACAACCTGGCGGGCGTGCCCTCCGTGGTCTTCGGCCTGTTCGGCCTGGCCTTTTTCGTGGTCTACCTGAAGATGGGGGTGAGCATTCTCGCGGGCGCCCTCACGCTGGGGGCCATGTCTTTGCCCGTGGTGATCGGTGCGGCGGAAGAGGCTCTGCGCGCCGTGCCAGAGACCTACCGGGAAGCCTCCCTGGGCCTGGGAGCCACCAAGTGGCAGACCACCTACCGGGTGGTCTTGCCGGCGGCCTTGCCCGGCATCCTCACGGGTGGCATTTTGGCCTTGAGCCGGGCCGCGGGCGAGACGGCGCCCATCATGTTTACGGCAGCGGTATTTTTCACGCCCACCTTGCCCCATTCCATCTTTGACGAGGTCATGGCTCTTCCCTATCATATCTATGTGCTTGCCACCGCGGGCACAAAGATTGAGGCCACCCGCCACCTCCAATACGGCACCGCCCTGGTGTTGATCGCCCTGGTGCTGGGCCTGAACCTTGCGGCCATCCTCTACCGCGCGCGGCTTGAAAAGAAACGATAGGAGGGGAAGGGGGCCGCCTCCGCTTTCGGTCCCAGGGAAGGCCCCCCACGGAATGCTCCATGAACCACGACCCCAAAATGAAGACCATTGAACTCAATTTCTTTTACGGGGACTTTCAGGCCCTTGACGGGATCACCCTCGACTTTGCGGCCAACGAGGTCACGGCCCTGATCGGGCCTTCGGGATGCGGCAAGAGCACGCTTCTGCGGTGCCTCAACCGGATGAACGATCTCATCCCCGGAACCCGCGTCCAAGGCCAGGTCTTCCTGGACAAGCAGAACATCTATGATCCGGACGTGGACGTAGTGAGCCTCCGCAGCCACGTGGGCATGGTCTTTCAAAAGCCCAATCCTTTTCCCAAGTCCATCTTCGAGAACGTGGCCTACGGGCTCCGGGTCGGTGGGGTCAAGGACCGGGGTCTCATCGCCCAGCGCGTGGAGGAAAGCCTGCGGGGCGCTGCACTCTGGGACGAGGTGAAAGACCGGCTTCACGACTCGGCCCTGGGCCTTTCGGGCGGCCAGCAGCAGAGGCTTTGCATCGCAAGGGCCATGGCGGTCCGGCCCCAGGTCCTGCTCATGGACGAACCGGCCTCGGCCCTGGACCCCATCGCCACCCAGAAAATTGAGGAACTGATCCACGAACTCAAGGCCTCTTACACGATCATCATCGTCACCCATAACATGCAGCAGGCCGCCCGCGTCTCGGACACCACGGCCTTTTTCTACATGGGAAAGGTGGTGGAGGTGGACCGGACGGAAACCATTTTCACCCGGCCCAAGTTGAAGCAGACCTCCGACTACGTGACGGGTCGTTTCGGATAGCCGCGATCCAGGCCCGGAAAGGAGCCCCTCCATGACCGTTCATCTTCAGGTGGAACTGGACAAACTAAAGAAAAGGATTCTGGCCCTGGGGGCCATGGTGGAAGAGCAGTTATACAACGCCGTCAAGGCCCTCAAGGACCGGGACGGGGGTCTGGCCCGCGCCGTCGTGGAATCGGACCGCGAGATCGACGCGTGGGAAGTGGAGGTGGAAGAGGAGTGCCTCAAGATCCTGGCCCTGCACCAGCCCGTGGCCGCGGACCTCCGCTTCATCATCGCGGTGATCAAAATCAACAACGACCTGGAACGGATCGGCGACGAGGCCGTGAACATCGCCGAGGCCGTCACCTACCTTGCCGGGCGACCTGCCGTGAGCCATCCCTTTGATTTCGAGCGCATGGCCCGGGAAACCCAGGGCATGCTCAAGAAAAGCCTGGACGCCCTGGTGAACCTGGACCTGGACCTGGCCTACCAGGTGGGCATCCTGGACGACGAGGTGGATCACCTCTACAAAGAAATTCACGACGGCGTCAAGCGCCTGATCCCCGATCTGCCCCAACGCGTGGGCTCCCTCATCAAGCTGCTGCTCATCTCCCGCCACCTGGAGCGGGTGGCCGACCATGCGACCAACATCGCCGAAGAGGTGATCTACATGATCGAAGGGCTGATCCCGAGGCACGCGAGATGACCCAAGGCCCGCCCTGCCGGGTCCGTCGCCGCCCCCCTGGGCGGCCGATTCGCCCATGACATTCCCGCAGCATCCATGCGCGACCCTACGCGGGTGAACACCCCACCCGGAACGACCGCTCCCAAGGTCCCTGCCCCACCTCTTAACGCACCCCGTGGGGCCTCCTTTCCTCTCTCCTAACCGAAATCTCTCTGATTTCTCATCTGATCCCAACCCTCCTTCTGGAAAAAAGGGGCGCCGACGACAGCAAAGGGGACCTACCCGGCCCATGCCTTGGGCCTTGGCGCGTCCTGACGACGGAACCTCAACGATTTTGGAAAGGAAAGGAGAAACGATGAAACGGAAGATCTGGTTTTTTGCAACCCTTTTTCTCTTTGTTTCGGCCCTGGGGGTCTCACAGGCGTCCGCAGGCCAGGTGGACGTCTTGATCAACAAGCTGGTCCAGAAGGGGGTCCTGACTGAATCCGAGGCCAGGGATCTCCTCCGGAGCCTCCAGAAAGAGGATGCGAGACAGGAAAAGGCCCTTCAGGAGGTGGCGCGGGAAACTGCCCAGGAAACGGTCAAGAAGGAAGTGAAATCTGCCTCCGTGGACCTCCCCGCATGGGTGAAGAACAGCAAGGTCAAGGGCGACATCCGGGTGCGTTACCAGAAAGAGGACCGCGATAAGAACCCCTCCGTGGACAACAAAGACCGGACGCGGCTGCGGGTCCGCTTGGGCCTTGAAACCAGGGTGAACGAGCAGTGGAAGGCAGGCATTGGGCTGGCCAGCGGCGGGTCCGATCCCCGTTCCACGAACCAGACCTTGGAAAACACCTTTGACACTCCGGACATCCGGATGGACTACGCCTACGCCCAGTACCAGCCCTGCTCCTTTGCCAAGCTCACGGGCGGCAAGTTCAAAAACCCCCTCTGGAAGACCAAGGACCTGCTCTGGGATGGGGACATCCGGCCCGAAGGCGCAGCCCTGCAACTGCACTACGACCCCGCAAAGAATGTTCACCTCTGGGCCACGCCCGCCTACTTCATCCTGGAAAACATCGCCGGAACCGCAGACCCCAACATGGTGGCGATCCAGGTAGGGGCCCAATTCAAATTTGCCGAGGCCCTCACCTTCAAGGTGGCCCCCACCTTCTATGAATTCAACCAGGTCAAGGGCCAGGACTTCACCGCCGGCGGGGGTTACGGCAAAGGGACGAACTCAGAAGACGCCAACGGAAACTGGCTTTTTGACCATGACGCCTGGGCCTTGGACGCGGAACTGGGCGTGAAGATTCCCGGGCCCGTTCCCTATTTCGCCCTGTTCGGGCAGTTCGTCAAATCGAGTGCCGAAAAAAACGATGACGGCATCTCGAGTCGCTATGGAAAAGACGACGACACCGGGTATCTTGTGGGGTTCAAGCTGGGGCATAAAAATGTCAAGAAGCTCGGCCAGTGGCAGATCAACTACAACTACCGTAGGCTCGAAAACGATGCTTGGCCCGACTGGCTGCCTGACAGCGACTTCTACGGCGGCCGGACCAACGTCAAGGGCAGCGAATACGAAGTGGTGTTCGGGTTGGCCAAGAACGTGACCCTGGGGATCGACTACTACGACGCAAAACCGATCCGCACCCAGGCCGTGGGCCTCGGCGGCGGCCTCGCGGACCAGGATGAAAAGGTGTTTCAGGCAGACCTCGTCCTCAAGTGGTAGGAGAAGACCTCTCACCCCCGGTCGGCAGGGCGCACCACCGCTTCTGCCGCCCGGGAACCCCTACGCCTTGTCGGTTGGGCGCACCAGGAAGACGTCGCCGCACAGGATCCTCTGCTCGCGGCCCCCTGGTTCCCGCAGCACCAAGGCGCCGTCCCGATCGATGCCCTGGGCCACGCCCTGCACCATGCCCCCGGGGACCTCCACCTTCACCGTCCGACCCAGCGTCGCCGACTTTTCATTCCAGCGCTTTTGCAGCGCCTCCAGCGCACCCTCCCCGAGAGACGCGTAGTTGGACTCGAACTCCAGGAGCAGGGAGGTCAATAGCGGTTCGCGGGCAATCTCCCGGCCCGCAGCCTTGGCCAGGCTCACGGACGGGGAAAGGCCTTCTTCCGGGTGCCAGTTCACGTTGAGCCCCAGGCCCAGCACCACGGATTCCACCCTGCTGCCCGCCGCGGAAAACTCGGTCAGAATCCCGCCCAGTTTCTTTCCCTCGACATAGAGATCATTGGGCCACTTGATGCCCGGGGAAACCCCGCAGACTTCCTCCGCGGCGGCTACCGCGGCCAGGGCAAGGATCATGGTGAGCCGGAAGACCTCTGCGGGGCGCAATGGCGGGCGCATCACCAGGGACACGAGGAGGTTTGTATTTTTGGGTGATTCCCACCGCCTTCCCAATCGGCCCCTCCCAGCGGTCTGCTCGTCGCAAAGCACGACAGTGCCTTCGGGCGCGCCCCGTGATGCCAGGTCCCGAGCCAGGCGGTTGGTGGAATCCAAGGACTCCCGGTAGACCAGGTTCCGGTTGAATAGGGAGGGGCCGAGGGCCGCCTCGATTTGCGGGATGGAAAGCTGTTTCATGGGCCTTGCCCTTGCTAACCCCTCCACGGTATGAGTTTTCGCTCTACTCGCCCCAGCAGCCATGACAGGAAGAGCCCCAGCCCGGATAGCAGCATGATCCCGAAGAGCAGGCGGGTGGTCTGCATGAGGTCCGCGGCCGACAGGATAAGAAATCCGACCCCACTTTCCGCCGCAATCATCTCGGCCGTGACCACCAGGAGCAGGGCGATCCCCACCCCCAGCTTCAGCCCGGCGAAGATCATGGGCAGGCTTGCGGGCAGGATGACCTTTCGCACCACTCCCCACCGTCCCGACCCCAGGGACAGGGCCGCTTTCACCAGCAAGGGGTCTACGTTCCGAACGCCGGCCCGGGCATTGATGGCCACGGGGAAAAACACCCCGAGGCCGATCACCGCCACCTTGGACGCCTCGCCTATCCCCAGCCACAGGATCAGTAGGGGCAGCACCGCGATCTTGGGAACCGGGTAGGTGGCGGCAACGAGAGGGTGGATCGCATCGTCCGCCTTTTGGGAAAACCCCAGGGCCACGCCCAGCAGAACCCCTAAGCCCGCCCCGACGGCAAAACCGCTTCCGATACGCCACAGGCTCGCGGCCAGATGGGAAAAAACCTCCCCGCTTCGGGTTATCTCCCAACCTGAAAGGAGCACCTGGGTCAAGGGCGGAAGAAAAAAAGGAGAGACCCAACCCGACCGGCCTACCGCCTCCCAGAGGCCCAGTACCACCAGCACGGTCAAGACCCCCAGGCGCCGGTCCTTCCGCCGTTCCAGGAAGCCGGCCTTGTCCCGCACCACTGTGCCTTCCCTGCTCATGACCCGGTCCCTTCCGCCGCTCCGCCCACGCCCCGCACCAGGCCCCAGATCCGTTCCAGGTATTCCACGTAGCGGGGCTCCACCTTGATGCGCTCCTCCCGCGGCCGGGGCAGGTCCACACGCACCTTTTCTCGGATAACGCCGGGCCTGCCCGTGAGGACGATTACCCGGTCTGCAAGAAACACCGCCTCGGGGATATAATGGGTGATGTAGAGCACGCTCTTTGCCGTGGCCTCATAGATCCTGCTGAGTTCGAGCTGCATGTCCATGCGGGTCTGGGCGTCCAGGGCGCTGAAGGGCTCGTCCATGAGCAGGAGGCCCGGGTCCACGGCCAGGGCCCTTGCGATGGCCGCGCGCTGCTTCATGCCCCCCGAAAGCTGGTGAGGGTAGTGCGCCTCGAAACCCTCCAGGCCCACCAGGGCGAGCCATTCCCGGGCGCGCCTCCGGCGATCCCTGCGCGCCACGCCCAGTTCCTCGAGGCCGTAACGGACATTGCCTTCCACGCTCCGCCAGGGGAACAGGGCAAGGTCCTGAAACACCACCGCTGTCCTGGGCCTTCCGTTCAAGGAGGCGCCGTGGAAGCGCACCCTGCCCGTGCTGGGGGCCAAGAGGCCCGCCACGATGTTGAGAAGCGTGGACTTGCCGCACCCGGACGGGCCCACCAGGGCCACGAACTCACCCTCCTCGATGGCAAAATCCACCCTGCCCAGTGCCTGGGTTTGCGGACCCTTGGGGTGATCGTATGCCTTTGAAACCCCTTCGACAACGGTGCGCATGCTCAGGGACCCAGCTGTGAAAGGGCCTTTTCCACGAGTGTGGTGTCCACTATCTTGGCGGGGTCGGGGCGTTTCTGCAAGAGGCCGTTTTCGTGGTACCAGTTGATCTGCGTGCCGATGTCTTGTGCCAACAGGACCCCGTTGCGATCGTTGTAGTTGAGGCCCCGGGCGATGAGGTCAGGCTTTCGGCCCGTGTACTTGGAAATGGTGTCCATCACGCGGTCGAAGGCGGGACCCCGGATCTCTTTTCCATCCACCCGCTGGAGGCAATTGTCGTAATAGACGCGGCAACCGCGGATATAGGCCCGCAGGAAGGAAAGGGCCGTGGCCTTCTGCCGGGCCACGCTCCCCGACAGAAAGATCCCCGCGATCTGGTAGGAAAGGTGCTCGCTCACCCAGAACATGCGGTGCCCCATCTTCCTGGCCTCCATCACGCTGCAAAAGGGCTGCACCATGAAGGCGGTCTCGATGCGGTTGGTGGCCACGGCGTCCATCATGTTCTTGACGCCGCCTAAGGGGGTCACCCGCACCCGGGAGGGAGGGATGCCGTGTTTTTGGAGAACCCGGCCCAACATATAGTGAAACGTGGAACCGATCTGGGTCACCCCCACCCGGCGGCCCGGAAGGTCCTGGATGCGCCGCAGGCCCTTGTCCCAGGCCTCGTTGCTCACCATGAGTCCCACCAATTGATAGCCGGGCCAGACCCTTCCCTTGTCCGCCACGATCCGCGCGTCCAGACCCCCTGCCAGGGCGTTGTAGAGCCCTGCCGTGAGCCCCGTGGCCCCCACGTCGATGTCCCGGCCCGCAAGGGCCACAGCCACGGGCTGGGCCGACTTCATGAACCTGAGTTCCACGGAGAGCCCCTCTTCCTTGAAATACCCCTCTTCCACGGCGATAAACACGGGCGCTGAGGAGGTGAGCCGCAACACCCCCACCCGAAGGGGCTCCGCACCCAGGGGCCCAGCGCCCCACAAAGACACAACTACCAGGAAAAAGACTGCCACCGCCTGGATCACACCACTGCCCCGCTTCGCCATGCGCACCCTCCATACAATGCACAATGCAGAAAATTGTTGTCAACCACGGATTGAGCGCCTATTATTGACCAAGTGGTCACCCCTGTCAAGCCCAGGTGGCCTAACCCACCGTTTCGACCGACCAAAGGGGTGGCGGAAAGGAGACCTCCGGCGCAGATGCAACCTCGAAGGACCGGCCCTGTGTCCATTCCCAGCAGCGCCCTGCGGCGCCTACGGGACGATCGCCTGGCCGCGGTGGCGGATAAGATCACGAACGGCGAAAGGCTCGGGGCCCGGGAGGCCCAAGCTTGCCTGGAAACCCACGACCTTGCGGGGCTGGGAAGCCTGGCCCTGGCCGTGCGATCCGCTCTTTACGGAACCCGGGCCTTTTACGTGGCGAATCTCCATCTCAACTATACGAACGTCTGCGGAAACCGCTGTGCCTTCTGCGCGTTTCACCGTGACGCCGGGGCCCCGGACGCCTACACCCTGACCCCGGAGGAGGCGGCCCGCACCGTGCGGGAAAGCCCGGTGCCGGGGCTCTGCGAGGTCCACGTGGTGGGGGGATGCCATCCGGAACTCCCCTTCGAATACTACACCGCCCTGCTCCGAGCCCTGAAGGCCCAAAGGCCCGGCCTCGGGCTCAAGGCCTTTACCGCCGTGGAGGTCCAGCACATGGCGGACCGGGCGGGTCTCACGGTCGCCCAGTGCCTCCGGGAACTGAAGGCCGCAGGCCTTTCAGCCATGCCGGGCGGGGGTGCTGAAATCTTCTCCCTGCGCCTTCACCGGGACCTGTTCCCCTCCAAGATTGACGGGGACCGGTGGCTTTCCATCCACGGCGAGGCGCACGCCCTAGGCATCCGCTCCAACGCCACCATGCTCTTCGGCCATCGGGAGACGGTGCAAGAGCGCGCCCGGCACCTCCTCCGCCTCCGGGACCAGCAGGACCGCACCGGAGGGTTTCAGGCCTTCATTGCCCTGCCCTTTCACCCCGAAAACACGCCTATGGCCCACCTTCCGGGACCCAGCGGCGTGGAGATCCTCAAGACCATTGCCACGGCCCGGCTGGTCCTTGACAATGTTCCCCACATCAAGGCCTACTGGGTGATGCTGGGTCTCAAGCTGACCCAGGTGGCCCTGTCCTTTGGTGCCGACGACCTGGAAGGCACCATTGTCCGGGAGCGCATCGCCCACCAGGCCGGGGCCCGCACGGCCCCGGGGCTTTCACTGGAGGAGCTGGCGCACCTGGTGCGGGAGGCGGGCTTTGAGCCCGTGCGCCGGGACACGTATCACCGTGAGGTGGCAGAAGCCGAGGAGGCGGCCTGATGAAGGCGCTCAAGGAAGCCCTGGCCCAGGCCCAACAGGACGTCCTGGATCAGGAAGCGGCCCGGGCCCTTTATGAGCAGGCCGACCTTCCCACCCTGGGGCAGTTGGCCCATGCGGCCCGTCTTCGGCACAACCCAGAGCCCGTGGTGACCTATGCCGTGGACCGCAACATCAACTACACGAATGTCTGCGTGTCCCGGTGCGCCTTTTGCGCTTTCTGCAGAGACCGGGATCACCCGGAGGCCTACGTGATGGACCGCGAGACCCTGGAGAAGAAATGCGATGAGACTCTGGCCCTGGGAGGAACGCACATCCTCTACCAGGGGGGGCTTCATCCGGGGCTGGACCTTTGGTGGCACGAAGAACGGGTGCGGTTCATGCGCCAAAAGGGCCTTCATGTCCACGGTTTCAGCCCCCCGGAGATCGTCTTCTTGGCGGAACGCTCCGGCCTTAGCATCGCCGGGGTCCTGGAACGCCTCGTCAGAGCGGGCCTCGGGTCCATCCCCGGGGGCGGGGCCGAAATCCTTTCAGACCGGGTCCGGCAACAGATTTCTCCCCGAAAGGCCTCCACGTCCCAATGGCTGGAGGTGATGGAAACCGCCCACGGCCTGGGCCTCAAGACCACGGCCACCATGATGTTCGGGCATGTGGAGACCGTGGAAGACCGGCTGTTACACCTCTTTGCCGTGCGCAAACTGCAGGAGAAAACCGAAGGGTTTACCGCCTTCATCCCCTGGCCCTACCAGCCGGGGCCGGGGATCGTTCGCGCAGGCCCCACAGGCGGGGCAGCCTACCTGCGCATGCTGGCCCTGTCCCGCCTCGTGCTTCACAATGTTCCCCATGTGCAGGCCTCGTGGGTGACCCAGGGCGCGGCCATCGGTCAGGTGGCCCTCCATTTCGGAGCCGACGACCTGGGCTCCACCATGATCGAAGAGAACGTGGTGGCCGCAGCGGGCGTGAGCCATCGCCTTTCCGAGGCCCAGATGGTGCACCTGATCGAATCGGCGGGTTTCAGGGCCCGCCAGCGGGACGTCCTCTACCGGCCCGTATCCTGCGACCCGGAGGTCCAAGGATCATGTTGACGCACCGGGCCGCCTGGGCCATGATGGAGCCCCGGCACTGGATCGCCTCACCGGCGGTCACCTTGGAGGGAAACCGGATCGTTTCCGTGGCTGGCGGCTCCCGCGCCAGGACCCAAGGGCCGGTGGTGGATCACGGCCCAGGGGTCATCCTCCCAATCCTGGTCAACGCCCACACGCACCTGTCCCTTTCGGCGCTCAGGGGGCGATTGCCCTGGGATCGGGGATTTGTCCCCTGGGTCCAGGCACTGATGAAGGAACGCGCCGCCCTTTCGGAGGCCCAAGCCCTCGGGGCCTGTGGGAAAGCGGTGGAGGAAATGACGCGAAGGGGCGTGGGCGCCGTGGGGGAATTCGGACCCCACGTGGCGGTGGAAAAGGCCCTGGGGCCTTCGCCCCTTGCCGCGCGGGTGTGGCTGGAGTTTTTCGGTGACGCGCGGAGGCTTCCGCCCTTGCCCGGAGACACTCAAGGGATTTCATGGGCCTATGCGGCCCACGCCCCCCACACCGTGAGCCCCGGGGGGCTCTGCCGCATCAGAGAGCAGGACCGGCGATCCGGCCGCCCCTTCTGCCTGCACCTGGCCGAATCCCGGGAAGAGGTCCTTTTCCTGGAACAGGGAGGGGGGCCCTGGGCGGAATTTTTGGCCTCCTTGGGCCTGGACTTTTCAGCATGGGGTCTTCCGGTGGGCTCACCAGTGGCCTACGCCCACAGGCTGCGGCTCCTGGATTCGAACACCCTGGCGGTCCACCTGACCCAGGCGGGGGAAGAGGACTTGGACCTCCTGGCCGGTACCGGCACCCGGGTCTGTGTCTGCCCCCGCTCCAACTGGAACCTCCATCGCAGGCTCCCCCCCCTGGAGGAAATGGTGCGCAGGGGACTCGAGCCCGCCCTGGGCACGGATTCCCTGGCCAGCGTCCATACCCTGGACCTGTTCGACGAGATGGGTTTTGTGGCAGAGCAGTTCCCGGGGCTTTCGCCCGATACCATCCTGGCCATGGTAACGCTTTGGGGCGCAAGGGCACTTCACCTGCCGGGCCGGGGCACCCTGATCCCCGGGAGCAGGGCAGGCCTGATCTTCGTGGGCCTCGAGGCCCGCAACCCTTCCGAGGCGGCCCTCCGGCTCGTTTACGGGGAGTTTGAACGTGTAATCCGGCTGGAGGCCCCCAGCATAGGCAAGGAGGAAACCCGTGGCCTTTGACAACCTGCAGTCCCTCCTGGCGCCCCTGGAAAAGGCCGGGGAGCTAACACGCATCCGGGAACCCTTGAGCCCCCGCCTGGAGATCACCGAGGTGAGCGACCGGGTGGTAAAGGCGGGGGGGCCGGCGCTTCTCTTTGAAAGGCCCCGTGGGTTCAAAATCCCGGTGCTTACAAACCTTTACGGGTCGATGGAGCGCGTGCGCACCCTTTTCGGGATCCAGGAACTGGACGACCTGGGGGCCCGCATCCGGCAGTTGTTGGACCTCGAGCCCCCGCGGAGCTGGATCGCAAAGCTCAAGCTCCTTCCCCGCCTCAAGGAGGTGGCCCAGGTCTTTCCCAGAGAGGTCCAGAAGGCCCCGTGCCAGGAGGTCGTCCAGACCGAGGACGCGGACCTCACCGATCTTCCCATCCTCACCTGCTGGCCCGGTGACGGGGGTCCTTTCATCACCTTGCCCGTGGTGGTGACCAGACATCCCGTCACGGGCAAGCGCAACGTGGGCATGTACCGCATGCACGTCTACGACGGTCGGACCACCGGCATGCACTGGCACATCCACAAGGGGGGAGCGGCCCAGTTCCGGGACGCGCGGCCTGACGTGCCTTTTCCTGTGGCCGTGGCCTTGGGTCCGGATCCCATCACCACCTACTGCGCCTCTGCACCCCTTCCCGAAGGGATGGACGAGTTCACGCTCGCGGGATTCCTTAGACAACGTCCCGTGGACCTCGTGAAATGTGTGACCAACGACCTCATGGTGCCGGCCGAAAGCCAGTTTGTTCTGGAAGGATATGTGAAGCCGGGGGAAATGCGCCGGGAGGGCCCGTTCGGAGACCACACCGGCTTCTACTCCCCGGCCGGCGACTACCCCGTGTTTCACCTGACCGCCGTGACCCGGCGACGAAACCCCATCTACCACGCTACGGTCGTGGGATACCCTCCCATGGAAGACGGCCTGCTGGGAAAAATCACAGAACGCCTCTTTCTTCCCCTGATCCAACAGCAACTTCCGGAAATCCTGGACATGAACCTGCCCGTGGAGGGCTGTTTTCACAACCTTTGCTTCGTGCGCATCGACAAACGCTACCCGGGCCATGCACAAAAGGTCATGCACGCCCTCTGGGGAATGGGTCAGATGATGTTTGCCAAGATGATCTTCGTGTTCGACCGGGAGGTGGACGTGCAGGACATCTCCCAGGTGCTCTTTTACCTGGGCAGCCACGTTGATCCGGGCCGGGACACCACGGTGGTGCGTGGGCCGGTGGACGCCCTGGATCATGCGGCGGACATGTCTCACCTGGGAACCAAGATGGGCCTGGACTGCACTAAAAAATGGCCGGAGGAAGGCTATGGCCGCCGGTGGCCCGAACGGATCGTCATGAGCCGGGAAGTCCGAAAAAAGATCGACGCGCTGTGGGGAAGGCTGGGGTTTTGATGATCCGGACTTTCTTGAGCCTGGTAAAAATCGAGCACACCCTTTTTGCTCTGCCCCTGGCCCTGGCCGGGGCGGTACTGGGGGCCGGGGGCCTGCCCGCGTGGAAGACGCTGGGGCTCGTGGCGGTGGCCTTTGCGGGGGCCAGGGCCTCTGCCATGGCCTTCAACCGCCTCGTGGACCGCCATTTCGACGCCCGGAATCCTCGAACGGCCGCGCGCGAATTGCCCACCGGGAGAGTCACCCCGGCGCAGGCAGGCTGCCTCGTTGCGGCAAGCATTGTGGTTTTTGTGGGCGCGGCGTGGGCCATCAATCCCCTTTGCGGGAAGCTCTCCCCTGTTGCACTGGTGGTACTCCTAGGCTACTCCTACACAAAGCGCTTCACCATGTTTTCCCATTATGTCCTTGGACTCGCCCTGGGCATGGCACCCGTGGCCGGATGGCTTGCCGTCACCGGCCGCCTGGCCCTCACACCCCTCTGCCTCGGCGCCGGCGTGGCCCTTTGGACGGCGGGCTTCGATACCCTTTACGCTTGTCAGGACGTGGAGTTCGACCGCCGCACGAATCTTCACTCTCTGCCCGCTTGCCTGGGGACCGCCAGAGCCATGGGCTGGTCCCGCGCAAGCCACGCGCTGTCGTTCCTCTTCTTCGTGGGCGCGGGTGTCCTGGCCCGGCTAGGCTGGTGCTTTTATCCCTTGATCGCTCTGACGGGACTCATGCTGGTGTGGGAGCACAGGCTGGTGGGCCCGGCGGATCAATCCCGCCTGGACCTGGCCTTTTTTCGGATCAACAGCCTGGTGTCGGCCACTATCTTGCTCGCAGTGTCCGCGGGTCTTTGGTTGTGAGGGCCTTCACGCGGCGTAAGCCAGCGTGGAAATCGAACAGCCGGGAAGGAGGCCCCGTGCTCGGGCCCTGTCAAAAAGGGTCTCCACCGAACGGATGCCTTCCTCTCCCAGATCAAGGCTGAAGCGGTTCACATACAGGTCGATGTGGCGCCGGACCACGTCCTTTGACATCTCCTGGGAGTGCCGGAGCACATAGTCCATGGTGCCGGGGGAGCCCTCAAGAGATTTCTTGAGGGAATCGCAGATGGCGCGGTCTACCCGCTCCGCGGTCCGGGCACCCAAATCCCTGCGAATCGCGATGCCCCCCAGGGGGAGGGGAAGGCCGGTCTCCGATTCCCACCAGGAACCAAGATCCAGCAACATCTCCAGCCCATATTGCTTATAGGTAAATCGGCCTTCATGGATCACCAGGCCGTAGTCGGCCAGGCCTCGCGCCACCGCCGGCATGACCTCGGAGAAGACCATGTGGGAAAACCGGGGCGGCACCTTCAGGTAAAGGCCCATTAGAAGCCGCGCGGTGGTCCATTGCCCGGGCGCGGCGATGAGACCGCTTTCCAGCCCTTCGAGGGACGCTCCCTTCCTGCCCACCAGGATGGGGCCGCACCCTCGTCCCAGAGCGCTTCCCGCACGCAGGAGGCCGTAACGGTCGAGGACCCCGCCTAGTGCGAAAAACGAGATCTTCGTGACGGGGAGCTTCCCCTCCAAGGCCCACCCGTTCAGGGCCTCCACGTCGGCCAGCAGAGGTTCGAACCCCAAATCGGGATCCATGGTCTCGTCCAGGTGGGCAAAGATGAATGTATCGTTCGGACAGGGAGAATAACCTATTTTCAGGCTCGGCACGGCACACTCCTCAAATATTCCATCACGGCCCGCTGAACGCCCTCCCGGGCGGCCTTGAAGTCCCAGTGGTCCCTGTCGCGATCCCCGGCGGGGTTGCTTATGCCACGGATTTCCCCCACCGGTACGCCGAATCGCCGCCCCGCAAGGGCCAGGGCGTATCCTTCCATGTTTTCCGCCATGGCGCCGAATCTTTCGGCCCGTGTCTCGGCGACTCGCGCCCCGGCAGAGACCCCCACCACGGTGAGGGCCGGACCCTTTTTGACCCGCCCCACCACACTCCCCGCCCTGAAAAGGGCGGCTGAGAGCCCGGGGTCCAGGGGGATCTCCTGCCGAACCCCCGGCAACACCAGGGGTCTTGCATCCCCGATACCGGGTCCCCTCACCACTCCCAGTTCCGCCAGGATCTCCGACTCGCAAACCAGCAGGTCCCCGGTCTCAAGGCCGGAGCCTGGCAAGGCCCCGGCCGACCCTACCATGAAAGCCGCCCTGGGGGCGAGCACTCCCAGAAGAGATCCGATGCTCAGGGCGGCCGACCCCAAGCCAACCCCCACCACTGCCAACGTCACGTTCTTTCCACCTGCACGGCCCTCATAAACCTCCTGGTGGAGGCCCCCGGGCCCATTGCGCCGCACCGCGTGGCACAGGGAGATGAGCAGCGTCAGCTCCGAGCGCACGGCGGCGAACACGCAAAGGGTCATGTCCCGCCTCCCGGCGCGCCCATGCCTTGCCGAAACAGCGCCACCAATTCGGTGATATTGGGGCGATCGGTCTCCCCCAAGCCCATGCCCTGCCTTAGGGGACCAGCCGTGATCTCCAGGTGGTGCGCCTGCAGAAATCGATCAAGGACGCTCTGTAGCATGAAGGCCGCCGTGTCAGGGTTCAGGTCGCGCCGCACTTGACCCTTGTCCATCCCATGCTCCACCAAGGACCTTATGAAACGGTGTGATTCGCGCTTGAGTTCCCGAAGCATCTCCTCCTGGTACGGTGAATCGCCCGTGTACAGAAGATGGTAGTAGATCCGGGCCAGGCCCGGCTGGGTCTGGATGAAACGGATCCCGGCATCCATGATCCTTTCCAGGCGCCTGAAAAAATCCTCTTCCTTGGTCTCTTCCCGCACGGCCCGAAGGTAATCCTTCACCAGGCCGAACGCCATCTTGTACACGTATACGAACAGGCCGCTTTTGCTGCCGAAATACTGAAACAGGGCCCCCTTTGAGATCCCGGCTTCCCCCACCACCCGGTTCATGCTGGCCCCCGCGTAGCCCTTCTCTGCGAATTCACGAATCGCCGCCTCCAGGACGCGCCCCTTTTTTTCGGGCGCAAGTCGCAGAAAGCGCTCCGTTTCTCCCGATTTCATGGCTCTCCCCGAAAATCTTTCCGCTAAAAAAAGGGGCCTTGCGGGGGGCCCCTTCTCCTGGCTTCACCGGACCGCCGATGGACTCAATGTTCGATCTCGGCCTTGAGTTCCCGCGTCATGAGGTCCCGGACCGCGTCCCGGGGGTCTTTTCCCTCGTACAGGATCCGATACACCTCCGCCGTTATGGGCATCTCCACGCCCATCTTACGGGCCAGGGCATGGGCCGCCTTTGTGGTGCGGATCCCTTCGGCCACCATCTTCATGCTCCCGGTGATCTCCTGGAGGCTCAGGCCCTGCCCGATCTTCAATCCCACAGTTCGGTTCCTGCTCAGATCACCGGTACAGGTAAGCACCAGGTCCCCCAGGCCCGCAAGGCCGGCCAGGGTGAGGGGGTTTGCCCCCATGGCCACGCCCAGACGCGTTATTTCCGCAAGCCCCCTGGTGATGAGGCCCGCGCGGGCGTTGTGGCCGAACTGAAGTCCGTCGGAAGTGCCCGCCGCAATGGCGATCACGTTCTTGAGGGCGCCTGCCACCTGCACGCCGATGAGGTCGGTGGAAAAATATACCCTGAAAAAATCGGTGGACAACAGCTGCTGCAACGATGCCGCGTGGGTCTCATCCCTACTCGCTATGGTGATCACGGTTGGGACCTTACGGCTCACCTCGCGGGCGAAACTGGGACCCGCCAGACAGGCAAACGAACGGCGAAAAGGCTGTGTCAGGACCTCGTCGGCCACCTGGGACATCAACAACAGGGACTGGTTTTCGATCCCTTTGGTGGCCGAGACGAGGGCCACGCCCTCTCTCAGGGAGGGGCGCATCCCCTCCAGGACCTCGCGGAACACGTGGGAGGGCACAACGATGAGAACCACTTCTTTTCCCTCAAGGGCCTCTTCATAGGACCTGACCGGCTGGATTCGAGCGGACAACTTGACATCAGGCAGAAACTCCCGGTTCACCCGCTCCTTCAATATCTGCTCGTGGACCTCATCTTCTCTAACCCACAGGTCCACCGAGAGGCCCTTTTCCGCAAGCAAGTTGGCCAGCGTGGTGCCCCAGCTTCCTGCGCCGATCACGGCGATACGGGATATTTTGTCGGGTTGCATGTCCGTTTCTTCCTCACCCCACCATTCAATCCTCAATCACTTTGGCCACGGCCACCACCTTTTCCCCCTGGGCCAGGTCAATCAATTTCACTCCTTTGGTGTTCCTCCCGATGATGGAGATGTCCCGCACCCTGAGGCGAATAATCTTGCCGTGCTCCGTAATGATCATCAGTTGGTCCTGGTCCGTAACCTGATGAGAACTGACCACCGGGCCGTTTCTCTCTGAAGCCTTGATGGTCAGGATTCCCTTCCCGGCCCGCGCCTGCGTTCTATATTCCTCTGTCCTGGTCCGCTTCCCGTAGCCGTTTTCCGTAACGGTCAAAATGGTCGCGCCCTCGGTGAGGGCCTCCATGCCCACAAGGTAGTCCCCCCGGGCAAGGCGAATACCTATGTTTCCGGCCGCAACACGTCCCATGTTTCGCAGGTCCGCCTCGTGGAACCGGATCGACTTTCCCTGCCTCGTTGAAAGAAAAATGTCCTGTTCCCCGCTCGTTACCCGTGCGGCTATCAGTTCGTCGCCCTCATTGATCCGAATGGCCACGATGCCGCCGCTCCTGGGCCTGGAATAGGAGACCAGCTCCGTCTTCTTGACGAGGCCCCTGCGGGTTGCCATCACCACGTATCGGCCTTCTTTGAAGTCCTTCAAGGCAAGGGTGGTGGCCACGCGCTCTCCGCGCCTCAGTTCCAGCAGGTTCACGATGGCCTTTCCCCGGGACATCCTTCCCGCTTCCGGGATTTCGTGGACCTTTTTCCAGTACACCCTGCCGTGATTGGTGAAGAACAGCAGGTAGTCATGAGACGAGGCCACGAAAAGCATTTCTACAAAATCTTCTGCCTTGGGTTTGACGCCGGTCAGTCCCTTGCCGCCCCGTCTCTGCGCTCGATACAGGCTGATGGGATTTCGCTTTATGTAGCCCCGGTGACTGATGGTGACCACCATGTCCTCTTCGGCAATGAGATCTTCTATGTCTATATCCCCCGTCTCATGGAGGATCTCGCTGCGCCTGTCGTCCCCGTAACGGTCCCGGATCTGTTCCGTCTCATCGCGGATGAGCCGGAGCACCATGGCCGGGGTCTGCAGAATGGATTGAAACCGCTCTATATCCCGGATGAGATCCTGATATTCCGCATTGACCTTTTCCCGCTCAAGTCCCGTCAGACGCTGCAGTCTCATGTCCAGGATCGCGTGGGCCTGGGCCTCGCTCAGATCAAACTCCGTGATGAGCCTTTCGCGTGCCTCCTTGGGATCGGCCGACGATCGGATCAGTTCTATGATCTCGTCCAAAAAGTCCAGCGCCTTTTTAAGTCCCTCAAGGATGTGGGCCCGCTCTTCGGCCTTTCGCAAATCATGGATGGTCCTGCGTATGATGATCTCGCGCCGGTGGGAAATGAAATGCTGAAGTATCTGCTTGAGGTTTAAAATCTCCGGCCGACCGTTCACGATGGCCAGGAAGATGATCCCAAAAGAGGTTTCCATCTGGGTGAACTTGTAAAGCCTGTTGAGGATTACGAGGGCCTTGGCGTCGCGCTTGACCTCCACCACCACCCGCATGCCGTCGCGGTCCGATTCGTCCCGGATATCGGAAACCCCTTCCACCTTTTTTTCCCGAACCAGTTCCGCGATCTTTTCCAGCAGTTTCGCCTTGTTCACCTGAAACGGAATCTCCGAGATGATGATCCGCTCCTTGTGCTGGCCCACTTTTTCCACAAAGGCCCGGGCCCTCATCTTGAAAATACCCCGGCCCGTCTCGTACGCCTCGCGGATCCCCTGTCTGCCCAAGATGAATCCGGCCGTGGGCAGGTCGGGCCCGGGAAGCACTTCCATGATCTGGTGTACCGTAAGATCAGGATCATCGATAAGGCGTATTATAGCATCGCACACTTCCCTCAGGTTGTGCGGTGGTATGTTGGTGGCCATACCCACCGCGATGCCGGCAGCACCATTGATCAGGAGGTTGGGGATGGGGGTGGGGAGAATGGCGGGCTCCATCAGAGAGCCGTCGTAGTTGGGATTGAAGTCCACTGTTTCCTTGTCGATATCCGATAGAAAATCCTGGGCCAGCCTCGTCATTCGCACTTCGGTATACCGCATGGCGGCCGGCGGATCTCCGTCAACCGATCCGAAATTGCCTTGCCCGTCGACTAGCGGATATCTCATGGAGAAATCCTGAGCCATCCGCACGATGGTGTCGTAGACCGCGGCATCCCCGTGGGGATGGTATTTTCCTATCACATCCCCCACCACCCTCGCCGATTTCTTGTATGGGCGGTTGAAGTGGTTTTTCAGCTCATGCATGCCGTAGAGCACTCGCCGATGCACCGGCTTCAGTCCGTCGCGGATGTCCGGAAGGGCCCTACCCACGATGACGCTCATCGAATACTCCAGGTAGGAGCGCTTCATCTCCTCTTCTATGTTGACGGCACGCGATTCGAGGTCCGTTGCCATCTCCCTCCTCCGATAATCCAGAACGCCTTCCCTGTCCCGGCTAGATATCCAACTCCCTCACTTCCAGGGCATTGTTCCTTATGAATTCCCTTCGCGGCTCCACCTTGTCCCCCATTAGTACCGTGAATATGTCATCGGCTTCCACCGCATCCTCTATGCGAACCCGGAGCAACGTCCGCTTGCCCGGATCCATGGTGGTGGTCCACAGTTGGTCCGGATTCATCTCGCCCAAACCCTTGTACCTCTGAACGGTCAAGCCTTTTTTGGCCCTGTCCATGAGTTCGTCCAGGAGGGCCTGAGGCTCTTCGAATGCCTTTTCACGCGAGTCCCCCGCGATTTTCACGGGTCCGCTGTTCAATTCCTTGAACGTATCACCCGTGCCCATCAATTCCCGCAGTTCGGCGGAGGACAAAAACTCCCAGTTCACAGCAAAAGTCTGGCCCCCGTTTCTGGTCTCGGTCACCATAAACTCATACAAGCCGCTCTCTGCGCCGATATGGAGATCCTCCACCCGGAATCCGTGCTCTCCCAGCCTTCGCACCAAGCCCTCCATGAACTCGCGGTCCTTGAACCACGATTTGTCCGTGGCCCCTTGCGAGACCAGAAATTCTATGAACCGCGGGCTGTAACCTCTCTTGGCCAGCCTGTCGATGGTCTGATAAAAACGGATCACCGCTTGCAGGAGTCGCTGGAGCCTCTTGCCCGACACCTCTTTTCCATCCCCCAGAATGAGGCGCTCCCTGTCCGTAATTCGTTTCAGGAGATACTCGTGAAAGCTCTCTTCATCCTTCAAATAGATCTCTTCTTTACCCGAAGCGATGCGGTACAGTGGCGGCTGAGCCACATACAGGTGGCCTCGTTCTATGAGTTCTGGCATCTGGCGGAAGAAAAAAGTCAACAGCAACGTCCTAATATGCGCGCCGTCAACGTCCGCATCCGTCATTATTATGACCTTATGATATCGCAGAGACTCTATGTCGTACTCCTGGTCGCCGATACCGGTGCCCAGGGCGGCGATCATGGTTTTTATCTCTTCGCTGGAAATCATCTTGTCGAAGCGCGCCTTTTCCACATTCAGGATCTTTCCTTTGAGAGGTAAAATGGCCTGGTTTCTGCGGTCCCGTCCCTGTTTGGCCGAACCACCCGCCGAGTCCCCCTCTACGATGAAGATCTCGCTCCGCGACGGGTCCCTTTCCTGACAATCGGCCAGCTTCCCCGGCAGGGAATGATCCGCCAGGACCCCTTTCCTGCGCGCCAGGTCGCGAGCCTTCCTGGCGGCCTCCCTCGCTCGCGCAGCATCAATCACCTTGGACAGGATGGCCTTTACAACGGCGGGATTTTCCTCGAAATAACCGCTCAGCCCTTCGTTCACCACCGTCTCTACGAGACCCTTGACCTCGCTGTTACCCAATTTGGTCTTGGTTTGACCCTCGAACTGGGGGTTGGGCAGCTTGACGCTGATCACCGCGGTGAGGCCCTCCCGCACGTCGTCACCAGTGAGCTTCTCCTTGAAGTTTCTGGAAAGCGGTGAATTTTGAAGATACTGGTTGAGGCTCCTGGTAAGGGCGGCCTTGAACCCGCTCAGATGGCTTCCACCCTCTTTGGTATTAATATTATTGGCAAAGGCGAACAGATTTTCCTTGAAGGAGGTGTTGTATTGCAGCGCCACTTCCATCAAGACGCGGTTTTTTTCGCCGGACATATAGATCGGTTTTCGGTGAAGCACTTCACGGTTCTTGTTAAGGTGCTCCACAAAAGAGACTATGCCTCCGTCGTAGCAGTACTCCTTTTTCCTCCCCGACCGTTCATCAGAGATTTTAATGGTCACCCCTCGCGTGAGAAACGCCAGCTCGCGCATTCTTCTGCACAGGGTGTCAAAGTCCAGATCCCTGATCTGAAATATTTGCCCGTCCGGGAGGAATCGGATTTTTGTGCCCCGCTTGTCGGTCTCTCCCAGCACTTTCAACTCACATCGCGTCTGTCCCCGCTCATAACGCTGGTAATAGACCTTGCCGTCTCTATAGACCTCCGCCTCAAGAAACTCCGAAAGCGCGTTCACCACCGATACACCTACACCGTGAAGCCCGCCCGAGACGCTGTATGTCTTGTTGTCGAATTTGCCGCCCGCATGAAGTTTCGTCATAACAACCTCAAGAGCGGGCATTTTTTCGGTGCGATGCATGTCAACAGGGATACCCCTGCCGTTATCCACCACTGTAACGCTCTGATCCGCGTGAATACGTATACTGATCCGCGTACAATAGCCCGCCAGGGCCTCGTCGATGCTGTTATCCACCACCTCGTAGACCAGGTGATGCAGACCCTCGGACGCTGTGTTCCCTATGTACATGGCCGGCCTTTTCCGGACCGGCTTCAACCCTTCGAGGACCTTGATGTCCTCCGCCAGATAACTCTCATTCCTGTTCATGTCACAGCCTCATAGGCATGATCAATCCAAGAAACCCCGAATCCGCTTCTCCTCGTATCAGGCAGGGCTTCGAGGGATCAGCAAAGCCCAGTCGCACGCTTTCACTTTCCATGGCCTGAAGCACATCTATGAAATATCGCGCATTGAAACCCATCTCCAGCGCATCTCCCCGATAGTCCACGGCCATAGTCTCCTGCGCATCGCCCAGATCCGGGTTGGTCGACACGAGTTCCATTTCACCGTCTTGGATGGAGACCTTGACGGCACGATACCGTTCGTTGCTCAAGATCACCATCTTGCGCATGGCATCCAGAAGGGCTATCCGGTCCAGGCTCACCGAGCACGTTTCTTCCTTGGGTATCACCAATCTATAATCGGGAAACTTGGTTTCCAGAAGTCGAATCATGAGGAACGCATCACCTTTTCTGGCAAGACAGGTGTTCTGCTTGAAGCCGAGCTCCACCTCTCCCCCCTCCCCGGCCAGTTTTCCCAATTCAGCCATGCCCTTTTTGGGAATCATCACGCCGCTTCCCATTTCCAGGGTTTCCACCCCCGGGACTCGATGATCCACCATTGAAAGACGATGCCCGTCCGTGGCAACCATTCGAAGGAACGTCTCCCCCTCGACGGCCGCCTTTTCCACGAAAACTCCGGAAAGTTTGAAGCCCGCCTCCTCCATGGTCACGGCGTAAATGGTCTTGGATATCATCTCCCCTAGAAGAACCCCGTCCAGCGTGATACTCACCACTTCCTCCGGTGCTGCAATCGCGGGAAAATCCTCCGGAGGCATGCAGGCCAAATTGAAACGGGCAACCTGGTCGGTGATATGAACCCAGTTGTTTTCCCTTGCTCGGATCTCCACCTGCTCCTTCTTGCTTTCTTTGAGTATTTCAAACAACTTTCTTCCGGAAATGGTTACACTGCCCTCTTTGCCGACCTGCGCCGGAAGCGTCTGCCTCAGACCCAGCTCCAGATCCGTGGCCGAAAGGGTTATGTGCGATCCTTCCGCCGTCATCAAGACGGTGGAAAGAATCGGCATGTTACTCCTTTTCTCGATAATGTTCTGTACTCTGGCTACGGACCTGAGCAGATCGTCGCGGTTGATTTTAATTTCCATTTTTTCCTCCCCGAGAAAGGTTTGTTATTCTAAGGTTCTTTGTATTAATAGTCATCCATAATCGACGTGGAATTGTTGAATAGAAGCAAAACCACCCGCCGTTACACGGAAAGTTTTGAGGTGCTGCAGGACCCGAGTTTTCCACTTTTGGTCTGTTTCAATCTCTTTCAAAGTGTTCCATATCCGTTTTCGATAAATTATTAACCTATCAAAGAGCTGATCAAGGCATGAGGAGATGTTCCAGTTGCGACAGGTCGCGCTGAACCTCTTTTCTGTTACGAATCTGGGATTCAATCCGTTTGACGGCGTAAATCACGGTGGAATGGTCTTTCCTTCCGAATGCGCGACCGATCTCCTTCAGAGGCCTGCCGGTATGTTTCCGACACAGGTACATGGCCAGGTGTCGTGGGTATGAAAGTGTGCGGGTCTTTTTGTTTGACAGTATGTCTGCGAGCGAGAGGTTGAAATACGCGGCCGTTATCCGAAGGATGTCGGCGATGGCAGGACACCTGCCCGGACGGTTTCCCTCCAGAAGGGATTTGACCGTGGAAATATCCAGGTTTGTGTGATAAATTGAAATATTGGCTTGTAACCTCACAAGGTCCTCCAGGAGGACTTTGATGTCGTCATTGCGGCCCGCGAGATAAAAGGCCACGTCCTCGGGGATGGTGAATTTTTGGCGTTGAGCGCTGTTTTTGATGATCTGTGCTTTTGTCTTGGAATCGGGTGTGGTGATTTCCGCCATGAGGCCTGATGTGAGCCTGGACTGAAGAGGAGAGGCGAGCCGGGGAACCAGTTGAGGTAAGACCCTGGAGGCTACGACGATCTGTTTCTTTCGGGACAAGAGGGCGTCGAAGAGCCACTGGAAAATTTCTTGTGATCGGGGCCGGTCTGACAGGTGCTGTGCGTCGTCGAAGAGAAGGATATCGGCGCGGGCGAACATGTTCTTCAATTGGTCCAGGTTGCCCGTCTTGGCGGCGGTGGAGATTTGCGCAGAGAACTTATCCGCCGACAAGTAGGTGGTATTAATAGGTTTTCCCGTTTCCAGCACGAAGTTGGCTATGGCGTGGAGAAGATGAGTCTTTCCACAACTCGTCTTGCCCCAGATGAGAAAAGGATTGTAGGTCGTGCCCGGGCTGGATGCTACCTGGAGCGCGCTGGAATAGGCAAGGCGGTTATGGTCCCCCACGACCAGAGAAGAAAAGCGGAAGTCAGGATGCGTTCCCTGCTCTGGATCGATGGGCTTCGAGCGCCTTTGAGGTAAGTGCGTCGGAGGCGGAGCGCAGTCGGTGCCGGGCGCGGGAATATGAAACCGTATCTTTGGCGGCTTGGGCAAGAAAGTGGTAAAGGCGCGCTCGATAGCGCCCAGGTAACGTTCCTTTAACCACGCCGCCACAAACTTGTTGGGCACCTGGAGAACGACTTCCCCGGCCTGCATGCGGACCATTGAAGCCTTTGAAAACCAGGTGTCGAATATCTTTGCCGGCATGGAACTTCGGAGGTTTTCGCGGGCCTTTTTCCATATTTCGTGGTTTTTCATCGCGGTTTCAGGGCCAGAGAGCGGGATAAATATTAAAAGTGGTTGGATTTTAAATAAAAAGGGGGAGGATATCAACAAAAAAACCCCCATGGTAAGGAGGAGCAGATGTCTTATTCCATCGCGCTTGCGGGCAAGGGGGGCACCGGAAAGACCACCTTGGCGGGACTTGCCGTAAAGTACCTCGTGGAAAAGGGAAAACGGCCGGTCCTGGCAGTGGACGCAGATTCGAATGCTAATCTGAACGAAGTCCTCGGGCTTGAGGTCTCCACGACCCTGGGCCAAGCGCGTGAAGAGATGAAGAAGGGTGTGTCGGCCGGCATGACAAAGGATGTCTTCATGGAGATGAGACTCCAAGAGGCCGTGGTGGAGGCGGAAGGGTTTGATCTGATCGTCATGGGTAGGCCCGAGGGGGCGGGATGTTATTGCGCAGCCAATACGCTGTTGACTCAATATCTGGATCGACTGATCGACAACTATCCCTATATCGTCATGGACAACGAGGCCGGTATGGAGCATATAAGCAGGCTTACCACCAATAATATTGATATGCTGCTGGTGGTGTCGGATCCCACCAGGCGGGGCCTGCAGGCGGCGGCGCGAATCGTGGAACTCACGGAAGAACTAAACCTCAGCATCCGGAAAAAGTTGACCATTGTGAACCAGGCTCGGGACGGGCAGGAGCCGGCTATTCTGCAATCCGCCGCGGCTCTGGGGCTCCGGGTGGCGGGGTTCGTGCCGGAGGACGAGGAGCTGGCCGAGTTCGATCTTCAAGGCAGGCCCACCACACTGTTGGGTCCGCACAACAGAGCCGTGTCTGCGGCCTATCGCATCTTTGATGAGATCTTGGAGAAAGAGTAACGACATTGTGCGGGATTGATTCCCAAAAACACAAGATATGGGGTGTGGGCGGCCCGAAAGAACCATTCTGAATTACAGTAAAATTGTCTTGACAACGGCGGAGGCATCCACTATGTTACATCGCGAAAACCTCTGTCGTGGAGGTCCTTTTTTTGTCCGGCATTGTTATATTTTTCACAATTAACTTCAAATAGCCCTTCCTGTATGTCTTATCTTCCCTGAAGGGGGGACGGACTTTTAGGTCAACGGCGTTAGAGGCGCGAGAAGGAGGTTGACGCGTCCCATCAACGAACCAGTGCGGAAGAAAATTCCAAGAAGGAGGTAGAAACATTGGCCTTTGAAATTCCCAAACAGCCTTATTCCGGACAGATCGGGCAAACCACCATCGGCGTAGGTCCTCGGGCGGTGACGCTGGGAGGAGAGGACGCCTATCCGTTTCATCTGTTTGAGGGCAACATGCCCAATGTCCCCAAAATCGCGATGGAAGTGTGGGATTATGACCCCTCTGATGAATGGCCACAGGCGGCCGTCGAACCGTTCAAAGACGTCATCGGGCAGCCCGATGCATGGGCAAAGAAATGCGTGGAAGAATTCGGAGCGGAAATCATTGTGCTCCAGCTCCGAAGCACCGATCCAAACGGCATGGACCGCAGTCCAGAGGAGGCTGCCGAGGTGGCCAAGAAGGTGGTGGATGCGGTCGAAGTACCGGTGGTGTTTTGGGGCACGGCGAACAACAAGAAGGATGAAGAGGTGCTCAAGAAGATTTGCGAGGCTTGCGACGGCAAAAATGTGGCGCTGGGTCCCGTCGAAGAAGGAAATCACAAGGGGGTCGGTGCCGCGGCGCTCGCCTATGGTCATTGTATCGTGGCCTCCTCTCCCATCGATGTAAACCTTGCCAAACAACTCAATATCCTGCTGGGAAACCTCGGCGTGAAGCAGGACAAGATCCTGGTGGATCCCACCACGGGCGGCCTGGGGTATGGTTTGGAATACAGCTATTCCGTGATGGAGCGGATCCGGATGGCGGCCCTGACCCAAGAGGACGACAAGCTGCAGGTGCCGATGATCAACAATATCGGCTTCGAGGTGTGGAAATGCAAAGAGGCGGGTTTGGGTATTGATGAGGCGCCGACCATGGGGGATCCTGAGAAACGCGCGATTCTCATGGAAGTAGTCAGCGCGGTCAGTTACCTGCTGGCCGGCTCCGATGTGGTGATCCTGAGGCACCCGGAGAGTGTGCGCCTGGTCAAGGCGTTCATCGACCGTCTGCTGAACGGCGGGTCGTTGCAGGACCTGGAGGGCATCGCCAAGAATCTTCCCGAGGAAAAGGCTGATCTGACTGCCGTGTCTCCGGAACCGAACCTGGACTTCGGAGAAGCCGAGGCGGCTCCCAAGAAGAAGGAGAAACCGCAGAAAAAGGCGGCCAAAAAAGAGCCGGCCAAGAAAAAAGAGGAGAAGAAGGAAGAAAAGAAGGTTGTTGAAATGAAGCCCAAGGCGCCTCCGGCCGAGAAGGAAGCGGCGCCGAAACCCAAGGCCGAGGCGGAAGAAGAAGCCAAGGCGAAAGCCGAGGCAGAAGCCAAGGCAAAGGCCGAAGCGGAGGCCAAGGCAAAGGCCGAGGCAGAAGCCAAGGCAAAGGCCGAGGCAGAAGCCAAGGCAAAGGCCGAAGCGGAAGCCAAGGCAAAGGCCGAAGCGGAGGCCAAGGCAAAAGCCGAGGCCGAGGCAAAGGCAAAGGAGAAAGAAAAGGAAGAACTCCAGGCGCTGCGTTTTAAGAGGGCCCGGGAGAGGGAGAAACTGGAGGCGGAAAGACAGGCGCGACAGGCACAGGCTGGTACCAAGACCCCTGCAAAAGAGCAGAAGGATCTGATCGACCGGCTCATCGAGAGTCTCGACCGAATCCACAGGCGGGTCTAGGACACGGCTGAATCTCAAGATTCCCGCAATGCCACGGTAGTGTGGCCCGCAGGGGGGCGGCGGACCTGATTCGGTGTCTCCCTACTGAAGATTTGGGAACAGGAGTTAACCTGAGGGCTTCGGGGCAAGGAATGTTACTGAGAAACACCCGGACCGAGGGGGAGCGTTCCAACTGGGGGCCTTGCGGGACGTCAATTAACTAAGAAGAGAGGAGGAACCTCATCAATGGCAACTGAAGATGTCAAGGCAAAAACCACCAAGAAAAAGGAAAAGGTTGCGCCCAAGCCGGCGGATCTGGCACTGGACGTGGCGAGCCAGGAGATGATCGCCAGGTCCCGGGAGATGGAAATAGAGACCATCTTTGATCGGGCACAGACAATGAAACCTTGTAATATCGGTGTACAGGGAACTTGCTGCAAGAATTGTGCGCAGGGGCCCTGTCGACTTCCTCTGCCGAAGAGTGGAATCGAAGGTAAAGACACCAGGAAAGGGCTCTGCGGCGCGACTCCCGAGACAATCGCCGCCAGAAATTTTGCAAGAATGGTGGCGGGCGGGGCGGCCGCTCACTCCGATCACGGCCGGGGCGTAGCGGAGACCTTCCTGGCCGCGGCCCGCAAAGAGACCCATGACTACTCGATTAAGGATACGAAGAAACTTCTTGAAATCGCTCCCGACTTTGGAGTTGAAATTACGGTGGAAGGTGAAGACGGCCAGGTGATGGATCGTGACATCGACGAGATCGCTCTCGAAGTCGCGGAAAAAGCGCTCGCCCAGTGGGGACAACAGCAGGGCGAGGTTATGACCGTGAAACGGGCGCCGGCTCCGCGCTACGAACTCTGGAAAAAGCTGGGAGTGGTACCCCGCGGGATCGACAGAGAGATCGTCGAAATCATGCACCGGACCCATATCGGCGTGGATCAGGATTATGAGAATATAGTGGAGCAGTGCTCAAGGGCCGCCATCGCTGACGGTTGGGGCGGCTCCATGATCGCCACGGATCTCCAGGATATTCTCTTTGGCTGCCCTTACCCGGTCAAGAGTTCGGCCAACCTAGGGATTCTCAAGGAAGACCATGTGAACATAATCATCCATGGGCACGAACCGTTGCTGAGCGAAATGATAGTACAGGCCGCCGAGCTTCCCGAGATGATCGAGTTGGCAAAGAAAAACGGTGCCAAAGGCATTCAGCTCGGAGGCATCTGTTGCACGGCCAACGAAATTCTCATGCGGCACGGCGTGCCCCTGGCGGGCAACTTTCTGCAACAGGAACTGGCCATTGTGACGGGGGCGGTGGATGCCATGGTGGTGGACGTCCAATGCATTATGGAAAATATCGCCAATGTGGCCGACTGCTTTCACACCAAGATCATAACCACCAATCCCAGGGCCAAGATCGCCTCGGGCCATTGTCTGCACATCGAATTCGATGAGCACACCGCATTTGAGGATGCCAAGCGAATCGTTCAGACCGCCATTGAAAACTTTCCCAACCGGGAAAAGGAAGTCATCATCCCCGATCAGAGACACGACCTGGTAGCCGGTTTCAGCTATGAGGCGATCAATTATCATTTGGGCGGCACCTTCCGGGGCTCTTACGTGCCTCTCAACGACAATATCATCAACGGACGCATCCGGGGCATCGGCGGTGTCGTGGGCTGCAACAACGCTCGGACCATGCTGGATGACGGCCACATCACCGTGATCAAAGAGCTGATCAAACATGACGTCATCGTGCTCACCACCGGATGTAACGCGATCGCCTGCGCTAAGGCCGGCCTGTTGACCCCTGAGTCGGCCAAGGTATTCTGTGGCCCCGGCCTGGCCGAAGTGTGCGAGACGGTGGGAATTCCGCCCGTGCTTCACATGGGCTCTTGCGTGGACAACAGCCGCATCCTCATGGCGGCCACGGAAGTGGTCAAGGCCGGGGGTTTGGGTAACGACATCAGCGACGTGCCGGTGGCCGGATCCGCACCCGAGTGGATGAGCGAGAAGGCCATCAGCATTGGACATTATTTCGTGGTCTCAGGAGTCTACACGGTATTCGGTGTGACCTTTCCGGTCAGCGGTGCGCCGGTTTTCGAGGACTACCTCTACAACAAGCTGGAAGGAATCTACGGCGGGATGTGGGACCTGGAGGCCGACCCGATCAAGCACGCGCACAAGATGATCGCCCACATCGACAAGAAGCGCAAGGCCCTTGGAATCGACAAGGCAAGGGAACGCGTGCTCATGGACATGGCGGACCGGCAGAAGCTGGAAGCCGCGTAACAGCGATTGCATCGCAAAGAAACCTCTTAGGAAGGGAGGAAAGAAAACATGTCAAAACTTGTTGCATTTGCCGCCATTCAGGGTGCGTACAACATCGTTTCGAAGGCGGAAGGGAAATACAAGCGAGCCCTTGAAACATACGGCGGCAGCCAGAAACTGGAGTTTCCCAACACGGCCTACTATCTGCCGATCATCTATTCTCTGACGGGAATGGAGGTCACGGATCTGGACTCGGCACGAAGGCCTTTGGAGTTCGCGCGAAAACTCCTGCCCCCCCATGTCAAGAAGGACTGTCACCTTCCCTATCTGGGGCCCCTACTGGATGCAGGAATGGCAGCGCTTTTCGCCGAGGAGATCGTAGAAGCGATCCGTTACGTGGAGGATCCCGACTTCTACCAGCCGGAAGTGGAAGACCCGGATGTTGAAAACGGAAAGATCTGGCTGGGTGCGGCCGATGACGCCATCATGCGGAAAAGAGGCGTAGAATTCGTCGACGGCACCGCACCGGGCTTTGCCGCGATCGTGGGCGCGGCACCCGATTCGGCCACGGCCAAAAAGATCGCCGAGGAATATCAGCAGAAGACCATCTACGTCTTCATGGCGGCCAACCAGAACGGGACGACTTTTACGGAACAGCTTATTGAAGAAGACGTCCAGATCGGCTGGAACACCAGGCTGGTCCCCTTCGGCCCCGATATCTCCGCCGCGGTCTTCGCCCTGGGGTTCGCCAACCGGGCGGGCATGGCTTTCGGCGGGATAGCACCGGGTGACTACAAGCGGCAGTTGAAATATCAGAAGGACCGCATCTTCGCTTTTGTCAACGCCCTGGGTGATGTGAACGCCGAGTGGGCCGCGAACGCTGCGGGTTGCATCAATTGGGGGTTCCCCACGATCGCGGATACGGACATCCCCGAAGTCCTTCCCACGGGTGTTTGCACTTACGAGCACGTGGTGGCCAACGTGGGCCATGACGAAATGCCCTCCAGATCCATCGAGATCAGGGGTTTGAAGGTCACCATCACCGAGATCGACATTCCTCTGGCCTACGGTCCGGCCTTCGAGGGAGAGCGCGTCCGCAAGGACGACCTCTATCTTGAAATGGGCGGCGGCAAGACCCAGTGCACCGAGCTCGTTAAAATGGCCGACATGAACGAGATCGAAGACGGCAAGGTCATCGTGGACGGGCCCGACGTGACGGAAAAGAAGAAGGGCGACCGCCTGCCCCTGGGTATCTTCGTACAGGTGGCAGGGCGCGAGATGCAGGAAGACTTCGAGCCGATCCTGGAACGGCAGATTCATCACCTGATCAACTATGCCCAGGGCATTATGCATATCGGACAGCGGGACATCTCCTGGATCCGGGTGAGTGAAAAGGCCATCGAGAAAGGCTTTACGCTCAAGGACATCGGAACGATTCTTCACGCAAAGTTCCACCAGGATTTCGGCAACATCCTGGATAAGGTCCAGGTCACCCTGTACACGAAAGACGACGCCGTGGACGAACTGACCAAGACGGCCCGCGCCGAGTACAAGCACAGGGACGAGCGCGTGGAGCAAATGACGGACGAGGGTGTGGACCTCTTCTATTCCTGCACCCTGTGCCAGTCCTTCGCCCCCAACCATGTTTGCGTGGTGAGCCCGGAACGTACGGGCCTTTGTGGTGCGTACAACTGGATGGACTGCAAGGCCTCCTACCAGATCAATCCTACGGGACCCAACCAGCCGGTGGAAAAGGGCGAATGCCTGGACCCGAAATACGGCCAGTGGAAGGGCGTCAACGACTTCGTGTTCAAGGCGTCCCGTCAGGCCGTGGAAAAGGTCAATTTCTACAGCATGCTCGTCTCACCCATGACCACCTGCGGTTGCTGTGAATGCATCGCGGCCATGCTGCCCACCTGTAACGGCATCATGACGGTGCATCGAGATTACACCGGCGAGACGCCCTCGGGCATGAAGTTCACGACCCTTGCAGGTGTCATGGGCGGCGGTCAGCAGTCGGAAGGCTTCGTGGGCCACTCCAAGTTCAACATCACCCAGCGGAAGTTTCTGGTGGGCGACGGCGGCCTCCTTCGTATGGTCTGGATGCCCAAGTCCCTGAAGGAAGAGCTGCGGGAACGGCTCATCAAGCGGGGTGAGGAACTGGGGGTCCCGGATCTCATTGACCGGATCGCAGACGAGACCGTGGGGACCACGGAGGAAGAGATCCTGCCTTTCCTCCAGGAAAAGGACCATCCGGCCCTGAAGATGGAACCCCTCGTTGGGTAGTACCCCCTTCGGAAAGGGATCTCCGGGCGGGAGCTCCCCGCTTCCGCCCGGTTCGTCAACAGGATATTCGAGAGGAGTAGATTATGGGATTAACCGGCATACAAATTTTCAAATTGTTACCCAAGACCAATTGCGGTGAATGCGGTGTCCCCACGTGTCTGGCCTTTGCCATGAACCTGGCATCGGGTAAGGCCGAACTGGACGCCTGCCCTTACGTTTCCGATGAGGCGAGAGAACAACTCGCCGAGGCTTCCGCACCCCCGATTCGGCCGGTGGCCATTGGGGTCGGCACCAGGGCCTTGAAGGTGGGCGGTGAAACGGTCATGTTCCGGCACGAGAAGACGTTTTACAATCCTACGGGCCTGGCCGCTCTGGTGAGCTCGGATCTGGACGGGGACACCCTGGATCAAAAACTCAAGGAGTGGAACGCCCTCCAGTATGAGCGCGTGGGGTTGAACCTCCGGCCGGAACTGGTGGCCCTGAAGGATGCGGGGGCCGGAGCCGAGGCATTTGCGGGGGCCGCCGAGAAGATCGCAAAGGAAAGCGAATTCGGGCTGATCCTTATGACGGAAGACGTCTCGGTCATGAAGGCCGGTGCGGAGGCCTGTGCCTTCAAGAAGCCCCTGCTTTACGCGGCCACCGCGGAAAATGCGGACGACATGGGAGCCTTGGCCAAAGAAATGGGCCTTGCGCTGGCCGTCAAGGCGGAAAACATAGAGGGGCTCATCGCCTTGACCGACAAGCTGACCGATATGGGTCTCAAGGAGCTGGTCCTGGATTCCGGCGCACGGGAAATCAAGCAACTTTTTGAGGACCAGGTGGTGATCCGCCGGGCACCCCTCAAGGCGGGGAACCGTTCGTTGGGCTTTCCCACCATCACCTTCCCGTGCGAAATGGCCGACAATCTGGACGCGGAGACCCTCATCACCACAATGCTGATAGCCAAGTATGCGGGCATCGTGGTGTTGTCCGATTTTCAGGGGGAGAGTCTCTTCCCGTTGCTGCTGGAAAGATTGAACATATACACCGACCCCCAGCGGCCCATGACCGTGACGGAGGGCATATACGAGATCGGCGGTCCGGACGAGAATTCGCCGGTGCTCATCACGACCAACTTCTCCCTGACATACTTCATCGTGAGCGGCGAGATCGAGGGGAGCCGCGTGCCGAGCTGGCTCTTGATCATGGATACGGAAGGTCTTTCGGTCATGACCGCATGGGCGGCGGGAAAGTTTTCCGGAGACCTGGTGGGAGCGTTCGTGAAGAAATGCGGCATCGCCGATAAAATCTCCCACAAGAAGGTGATTATCCCGGGATACGCCGCCGCCATCAGCGGCGAGATGGAAGAGGAGCTGCCTGATTGGGAAATCGTCATCGGGCCCAGGGATGCGTCCTTGATCCCCAAGTTTTTGAAGGACATGGCGTAGCCGCTCTTTCCTAACCCAATAACCAAAAGAACAGGGAGTGTGCCCATGCTTTTGATCGGAGAGAACTTGAACGTCATCAACCGTGTGATCGGCAAGGCTTTCAAAGAAAAGGATCCCGGCCCCATCGTAGAGGAGGCCAAGCGGCAAAAGGAACTGGGGATGGACTGGATCGATATCAACCTGGGCCCTGCCCGCAAGGGCGGCCCCGAACTCATGGAGTTCGTGGTAAAGAGCATCCAGGATGAGATCGGCGACACGCCCCCCCTGTGCCTGGACACGTCCAATATTGAGGCCATGGAAGCGGGCCTGGCCGCCCACAAGGGCACGGCCATCATCAATTCCATCATGTGCCGGCCGGAACGCTACGAGAAGATGATCCCCCTGGCGGTGAAGTATGAAGCGAATATCATCGCCTTGATGTGGGGCCCCGAAGGCCTTCCCCGGGATGAAAACGAGAGAGCCGCTCTGGCGGTGGAACTGCTCTATGCCTGTAACGAGGCCGGCGTTCCGAACGAGCGGATCTTCGTGGACGGCATCGTGACACCGGTCAATATCCAACAGCCCCAGCTCATGAGCCTCATGGCATTCCAGGAGATGTTACAGGACATCGCACCGGGGGCAAAGTCCACCTGCGGACTCTCCAACGTGTCCAACGGACCCCCGGACGAACTCCGGCCGATCCTGAACCAGACCTACATGATCATGCTTGAACGCAAGGGGATGTACTCGGTTATCGCCGACGCCTATGATAAGGAGCTGGTGGCCCTGGCCCGGGGCGAACGGCAGGACATCAAGGACCTGGTCTACAAGGTGATGGACGGGGAAAGCGTCGACGCGGACTCTCTTCCGGACAAGCCCCACGGCCGCTGGAAACTGGCCGACTACGTCAAGAGTGCCCGCGTGATTATGGGGCATACGCTCTTTTCCGATTCCTGGCTGGAGGTGTAGGCCGGGAAACAGTCTCAACCGGCGGAACGGGGGAGGACCTCTTCCAAAGGCGGCGTGATGCCGTGCGGAGGAGAGGTCCTCCTGTGTTTGAAGGCCGCCCGCCCCGGGAATCATGGGGGGCCATGCCATCGCATGTGGGCTTTCGGGTCTTTAATGCATTCAATCGGGTCTTCGCCCGGGCAACGGGCGGAGCGGTGGGGGCGGCAGGTGAGGAGGGCCGCCCGGGAAAGGTCAAGGACGATCCAAGGTGGAGTGTGGCAGGCACGGCGATCCGACTCCGGGAGACCTGGAGCGGGCGCAACAGGATAAGATGATCAGGTCGAATCTCTCCCGAATATCCCGAAAGATCCTGGTGATGAGCGGAAAGGGCGGGGTCGGCAAGAGTTCGGTGGCAGCATACCTCGCCCTGTTGTTGAGCAGGCGGGGAAAACGCGTGGGTTTGCTGGACGTGGACCTCCACGGGCCCAGCATACCGCGGCTCCTGGGCCTCGCAGGAGGCCTCGAAATGCCTGAGAAAGGGGTGGTCCGGCCGCACCGATTTTCGGAAAGCCTCGTGGTGGTGTCCCTTGAGATGGTCCTGGGGGATAAGGATGTGGCGGTGATCTGGCGAGGGCCGTTAAAGATCAGCGCCATCCGCCAGTTCATCTCCGATATCGAGTGGGGAGATCTGGATTTCCTCATCGTGGATTCACCCCCCGGCACAGGCGACGAACCCCTCACCGTGGCCCAGAACATCCCGGATGCCGAAGCCCTGGTGGTCACCACGCCCCAGGAGATCAGTCTTGCGGATGTACGCAAATCGATCGATTTCTGTCGGCAGGTGGGCATGAAGATGCTTGGTGTGGTGGAGAACATGAGCGGCCTGGTTTGTCCCCATTGTGGAGAGACCGTCTCGCTTTTTGGAAAAGGCGGCGGGGGCCGCATGGCGTCCAGGATGGACCTGCCGTTCCTGGGAGAAATTCCCATGGAGCCCGCCATGGTAAGACTGGGTGACGAGGGGCGCCTGGAGTCGCTCCTGGAACAAGAGGACCTGGAGGTGAACCGGGCCTTTGATCGGGTGCTGGACGGTATCCTGCAAGCGGGCTGAACGCTGAAAACCAGGCGGCAACGGGTCCCCGGGCGGCGGATTTCGTCTCCGTGATCTTTCCAGGAGAAGACGCACCGTCCGCGGCCGGGGGGAGAGCTGGGAGACAAGAGACAGATCGTCTTACCCGTGAGGGCGCAGCACCCGAAACCTCATGGCTTCCTTGTGATCCTGCTCATGGTCTTCCTTGATATCCACTATCTTTTGGAAAACCGGGACCAACTGGGGCCTTCCATCTATTTCGGCGTGTTCAAAGAGATCGTCTTCGCCTTCGGCGTCCTCCTGGTGCTTAGCCTCGCCATCATGGGGCGTTACGCGAGGAACCTGAGACGAACGTTGGGCATCCAGGTTCGGGCCATGGAGGAGATCAGCCGCGGGCAGTACGACGTCCAGGTGCCGGTATTGAGCAACGACGAGTTCGGCCTGATCGTGGAGCGCCTTCCCCCCGACGTATTCCTCCTGGAACCCTTGGGCCCCGCCGAAATCCGCGGCAAGGCTCAGGCCGTCGAAATCTATCGCCTCCTGTCCCGGCGGGCCCCCGCCCAAGGCCCTTGACACCCCGCCCCGGCCCCGGGTAGTTTCTGACGAGTCGTTTCCACGTCTTCGGGCAGAGATGGGGTCGTGCCATGGGAAAGTTCGCGGGCAAGTGGCTGAACATCTATCGTGACGAAAGCGGGTTGTTCTTCTGGTCGGTCCTGCTCCTCTTCCTGATCCGAAGTTCCGGGATCGTCTTCAACAATTTTGCGGAAACGGCATTCCTCAAGCGGTTCGGGGTGGAGTACCTGCCCATGGTCACCATGGCGAACTCGGTGACCACCTTCGTGATCATGGCGGTGCTCACCGGTGTGATGGCGCGTCGGTCCGGCGCGCGCCTCCTGGCCGCGGTGCTCCTCTTTTGCGGCGCCTCCGTGGGAGGCCTGCGGCCGGTGGTTCCCTTGGGCTTCGGCCTTATCTACCCGTTGCTGTTCGTCATGAAAAGCCAGTACGAGGCCCTTCTGGCCCTCCTTTTCTGGAACCTTTGCAATGATCTTTTCAATACGAGGCAATCGAAACGGATCTTTCCCCTGATCACGGCAGGAGGAGTTCTGGGGGGGATCTTGGGCAGCTTCGGGACACCGGTCCTTGCGCGGCACATCTCCCTGGACAACCTCATGTGGGTCTACCTGGGCACCACCTGGGCCGCGGCACTGGCGGTTACGGGCATGGGACGGAAATTCCCTTCGCTTCTTCTGTCCACGGGATCCCCGCGCAAGAAGGGGGCACGATTCGGGGTTGTAAGCGAATTTCGCAAGGTCATGCCCCTCATCCGCGAGTCGACCCTGGTGAAGATCCTGATGCTCCTGGTGCTTCTTCCCAACGTCATTATCCCCATATTCAACTACCAGTTCAATTTCGCAGTGGACGAGACATTCGCCAATGAAAGGACCATGATCGAGTTCTTCGGGTACTTCCGTGGGGCGCTCAACGTGGTGAGCCTGACTATCCTTTTGTTCGTGGGACGCATTTACGGCCGATGGGGCATACCGGTGGCCCTGATGTTCCACCCGCTCAATTACGCCGTCGCCTTTCTGGGCCTGCTCTTTCGCTTCGACATCTTCGCGGCGATGTATGGAAGAATTTCCACGAACGTGATCCGCACAACCGTCAACAACCCGGCACGGGCCGTACTCATGGGCCTGTTTCCGGCCGCACAGCGGGCCGTGGTGCGCCCGTTCCTCCGGGGGACCGTAGTGCGGGTGGGCACCTTGGGCGGGGCCGTCTTGGTCTTGCTGTCCGAGGGGTTGATTCACCCCCGCTTTCTTTCTCTGGCGGCCCTGGTGTTCGTGGGAGGATGGGTTGCCGCGGCGGTGGCCCTGAAGCGGACCTATTCGGGAATCCTCCTGGATCTGGTGGCCAGGAATCAGTTGGATCTCAAATCCCTGGAAAAGGACGTGATCGGGGATATGTTCCGCGACGCGAAAGTGCGGCAGAGATTAATACGGGACCTGGAAGAGGCCACGGGCCGGACCTGCATCTGGTATGCGGAACTGCTGGCGGGTCTGGGCATCCGGGAGGCGGATCATGCCATTCTGTCGGTGCTGGAAAAAAAGGATGAGGACACACAGGCCCGGCTCCTGTCGCTGATTTCTCCCCGGGCCGCAAGCGACGTGGTGGCGGTGTTGCTGGGAATGGTGGAAGAGGCGGGGCCCTCCGTGATGCTTGCCATGGCCATGGCTGCCGCCCGATTCCCGCCGGACGTGGCGGCACCCCTCCAGGCCGCTTTGTATGAAAAAGGGCCCAACCCGGAGGTCAAGGCCTATGCCATGGCAGGGCTCTACGGACAGGATCCAGATCGCTACAGACCGGTGGTGGAGCAGTGGCTGAACGCCTCGGACGGGGCCACCCGGAAAGCGGGGATCATCGCGGCCGGGCTGACTCGGGACCAGACCTTCATCCCGAAGCTGATGGCCCTTGCGGAGAAAGAAGACAACTCTCCTCTGCTGCCGTTCATTCTGAAAGCACTCCAGGAGCAGGGGGCGCCGGACCTGGACCGGCTGGCCGTGCCCAATCTGGATAGTCCGCTGGTGGCGGTGCGCCTCGCGGCCCTCGAATGTCTGTCCCTGGAAAACGACCAGGGGCTCCGCATCGCCATCCGCATGCTGGGCGATCCCGCAGAACAGGTGCTGGCCCTGGCCAAAGAAAGAATCCAGGAAGCTCCCCATCAAAATCTCCAACTCCTCGTGGAATCCCTGGTGTTGCCGGGTCGGTCCATTCGCAAGGGGATTTTCGAATTGCTGGAATCCCTCGACGTGAAGGATCTGGATGTGTACCGTTTCGCCCGGTCCCAGCTCGAGCAGGGATACAGGCTCTTGGCCATGGCCCAGGGACTAAGGACCCTTCCGGCGAGCCGGGAACGCGAATTGCTCCGGGATCACCTGGAGCAGCAGCGGTTGGTCTGCCTGGAAAATGTACTTCGAGTCTTGGCGGCTCAGGATGAGACGGGCCAGATGCGGACCCTGTGGCGCGGTCTCAACGCCCGGGATACTCGGCAGCGGGCCAACAGCCTGGAGGCCCTGGAGGCCTTGGTGGATTCTTCGCTGACGAAGATTCTGGTGCCCCATTTGGAAGATATGCCTGCGGCAAGACGATTGGCGGCGGGGCGCAAGTTTTTCCCTCTATCCCTTCCGGACAGTCGGGGCCCGGACTTATACGCCGCCCTGCTGGGATCGGGGGATTGGGTTTGCGCCCTGTTGGCGCTTCAGATGGCCGCAAAGGACGGGGACGGGGGCCCGGACAGGGAGGCTGTCCGGGACTTGTTGACACGCTCGGAAAACCCTTTTGTGCGTGGAATGGCTGAGGCGTTCTTGAACCACGGGTCACCGGGTCGGGCCCGGGAGGAGGGCGGGGTGGCAGCTGAAATCAGCATACCGGACAGGATCGTTCATCTGAAAGAAATCGAGATCTTCGAAGGTCTTTCCGTCAGCGAGCTGGCGGCTGTGGCCTCTGTGGCCGAGGAGATGGACTCGGCACCCGGAGAGGAGGTGATCCGTGAGGGAGAACCGGGGGAGACCATGTACCTGATCGTCTCGGGGGAAGTCTCTGTTCTGAAGGAGAGGGAAGAGGGGCAGCGGATCGAGCTGGATCGAATCGGGGCGGGTGATTATTTCGGTGAAATGGCCCTTTTCGAGGACGAGGTGCGTTCCGCCACCATCCGGACGGAAAAGCCCGCGCGGCTGCTGGTCCTGCACAAGCAGGAGTTTCGGGAGATCGTGAGGGAGTATCCGGAGATAGCTTTGCAGATCTGCCGTGTGCTCGGACGCCGCATCCGCCGCCTCCACGAAAAAGTGAGGCGCTACGAGAAATAATCGTCGACCATGGCCAGGCGGTCCATGAAGAATCCCCACGCCCGCCACCCCTTGCCACCGCCCCCCAGGATCTCTGTCAGGATTTCTTTCCGAACCCATTCCCGCGCCAGAGGGCCGGGGCCCGGATCTGGCCCTGAACGGATAAATCCGGGAAAGGCCGAAAGCCTGCTCCTCACCCACCATGCCCTGGCCCTGCCCCTCAGGGAAAGCTCCCGGACCGAATCGCACAAATAGGGAGCCAAGGCGTCCATGTCGCGGCTGTTCGTGGAGGGAATCCCTGACAGCCCCGGGGAAAGACCTTCCAGCAAGGCCCGGAAAAGAGACAGGTCCCGCTTCCATGCCCAGGGGATGCCGAGGGCCGTCTCGAGAAAATCCCGGTCCACGAAAGGCAGCAGGGGAACGCCACGTGCCCCGAAAATGAAAAGAGGCAAGGGAGTGATGCCGCGCCTCGTGCGGTTTCTAATGAGGAACGCCGTTACGAAATCTTCCTGTGGAATCCGGGAAAGATCAGCCAAGATCTCCTCCCGAAGCCGCCGCTTGAACCCCCGGAGCAGGTCCGGTCGTAGGACACGTTCCCAATGGGCGAGACCCCGGGTGTAAGGATTGAATCCCTGGACGAAGCTGTCCAGCAAAAGATCGCAGGCGGCCGGGCGATCCTGGGAGCGGACACAGGCCTGGAGCGCCGGGGAATGGTATAAACCCCGCAGAAGGATGTCTCCCAGGAGGCCGTCGCAGAGCAGATATGTGTCCACCGGAAGGGTGTCTGCCAGATGAAAGGCCCAGTCGTGAAACCACGTGGAGGCGTCGAGGCGCGCCAAGCGCAGACGCCGTGTCCGCGGGGTGCGGTAGCGGGGCGGAACGAAACGGTTCCTCAGGCCCAGATGACGGGCCACCTCCCGGGCGATCTTTTTTTCTGAGACGAGACGTCCTGCAATCCGCGTCTGTTGTTGCGTGGTAAAGGTCCTGCTCAGGGCGCCCAGGCCCGCAAACAGGGCCGCGAGCAACCGGCTGTCCCATCCGCCGCTCAAGAGGCCGGCCAGTGGGCGGTCTGCGAGCGTCAGATAGTGACGCCCCTTTTCCTCGAGGTGGTCCAGCAGGGCCCGGGCCGCTTCCCGGACATCCCGTGGTACAGATCCCTTCCCTCCGGCGAAAGGCGCCGCAGCGGGTTCCAGCTTGAAGGTCCCAGGACCCAGCGAGAGCATGGCCCCCGGCGGAAGAAGGGCGACCCCCCGGTGAAAGGTTCGCTCCCCCAGGGCATGACCGATAAGGAGAAACTGAAGAACCGCATCGGGATCCAGTGCGCCCGCCGGGCCGTCCAGGAGGCGGTGGAAGAGTCTCTGATGGGTACTGAAAAGGATCCTCCGGTCGTCATGGTGATAGTAGAGGGGGGCGATGCCCACGGGGTCGGTGGCAAGGACCACGCGGCGCGGTTCGTCCTGGACCAGGGCGCAGAGGAAATAGTCGAACCGGTTTTCCTTCTCTTCTCGGCCCCCGGCCAGGTCCCGGGCCAGGTGATGGAGCGCCGGACGGCGGCCGGGGTATTTTTTCCACTGAACCCCCACGGCAATTGCGGTTTGCGCAGGCCCGGAGAGCACCCGTTCCCCTTGCCACATCCTGGGGAACTGGGCCTGGGCGAGCACACAATGGTTCCGCATTGTCCATCGGAGCGGCCAGGGATAGACGGCCGTGATTTCCCGAACGGCTCTCTGAAAGCGGTTTCGCTCGTCCGCGTCCAGCGGTCCGTCCAGGCAGACCCAGCCAGCAAGAAAGCCCATGGTCGACCACACCCCCCCCTCATGTCGGCGCGGTACGCCTTTTCGGCGTATCGCGCTGGTTGGTGAACACACCCAGTTCATGGCCCGTTCGCGGATTCAGGAATGTGGCCGCCAGGCTCATGCCGTTCTTCAGAGTGAGACGAAGGGGAGCCGGGTTATCCATGCGGATCGTGACATAGATTTTCCGACCCCGGGACCGTTGAATAAGGCCCCGGATGAGCCGGTGGGCGATGTCCCTGTCCCGGTAGGGCGGGGCAACCACGGTGTAACCCCGTTCGAGGTAACCGGACAGGTCAAGCCCCGTGGCCGCTTCGATCTTGCGGCGGTATTCCGGTTTGGGGTGCTTGTGGGTTACGGTCCCCACCACCCTCGGACCGACCATGGCGTATCCAATGAGAAAAGCGTTGCGGAGGTTTTCGTCCAGAAAGGCGGTTCCTACACCCTCCCCTTCCCGCACCAGATCCCGGATCTGTTGAATGATTTCGGCGGGAATGTCTTCAAATCGCTTGAAAAAAAGGGAAACCCGTTCCTTTTCCATGAATCTCTTGTTTAGACCTCCGAGAAATGAGCATGGTAGGCCCCCCCGGCCCGCGGGATCAGCTGCCGTGGCCGCCAGCTGCCCCGGCCAGATATCATAACATGTTAGGCGCCCCCTTCCCAAGGTGAATGGGGCCGGCAGGCCTGAACAAGGGCTCGCCCTTTTGCTCGTTGACAAGGTACTCCGATTCCCATACGATGCCTGGGTCCTTTCACTAGGCTCCGCCTCCAGCGGGGTGGACCAACACCCGAGCGGACCGACATGACACGCCCGAAAGTCATCATTATCGCAATGAACCAGCCGTTGGACACGGACGCCCACTTGCGGGAGCGGATGTCCGGCGCGGAAAAACGGGCTGAGCGGCAGGCCCATAGATTCAAGGGACTGGATCTTCCGGGGACGCTGCGGGCCGTTCACCGTCACCTGCGGCGCACCATGCTGCGAGTGGACGGTCGTTTCATGGATCTCTTGGACCTCATGAACTATGTCAGGAATGGTCGAAGACCCCTGCAGGTGACGCCGGAGAATGTATCGGAGGCTTACTCTCTGGCCCAAACCGTCAGCCTCAACGGTATCTACCTGTACCAGTTCCTCAAGAACGAGGGATACGATCCCATCCTGGTGCAGAATTATGCCCTGGCCGACCTGGAATCCCTCATGGGAGAGGAACCCCTGGCCGCGTGCATCTCTTCAAACTATATTTTCATGGAGGAGATCAAGGCAATGGCCGGGCGGATCAAGGCGATTCGCCCGGAAACGGCGGTGGTGGCCGGGGGTATGCTGGTCAAGAAAGTCCTGGACGCAGGCGACGCTCTGCCTTCCGATGCAAAGCAATATCTCTCCTCCTTTTCCGGCAAGGTGGACGCCTTCGTGATCGAGGCGCACGGAGAGCAGACCCTGGCAAAGTACCTCCGGTGTCTGAGCCGGGGGGAACCGCCTGCCGGAGTGCCCAATCTCGGCCTATTCAGTTCCGACGGATCCCTGCGTTTCACCCGGAGACAGGCCGAAGACGTGGAAGTGGATGAGACCGCAATTCAATGGGATCAGATCCCCCGCCGATACCTCCGGCCCACCCTTCCCGTCAACAGTAGCCGGGGCTGTCATTATCGATGCCGCTTCTGCACCTACCACTGGTACTTTCCCCGCGTGCACTACAAATCCCTCCAAGTGCTTCGGGACGAACTGTGCAGGATACGTGACCTCGGGTTCGTGAGGCATGTCCGATTCACGGACGACAATTTTACGGCGGATCCCAAGCGTTTTCGCGCCGTCCTCGAAATGATGATCCGGGAGTCCTTCGGGTTTTCCTGGTCTTCCTTTGCCCGGGCAAGCGCCCTGAAACCGGACCTGGTGCGGCTTATGAAGCGCGCGGGCTGCGAGTTCGTGGATATGGGGATCGAGTCGGGAAGCGACGCGGTGCTCCGGAACATGGACAAGAAGCTGCGGCGGGAGCAGTCCCTTGAGGCCATCCGGGCGCTGAACGCAGAAGGGATTTACAGCCGGGGTAGTTTCATCGTGGGTTTTCCGGGGGAGACCGAGGAGACATTCCTCGACACGGTGGCACTCATCAATGAGAGTCGCCTGCCCTATTACCATCCGTACCTCTTCTATTACAGCAGGCAGTCCCCCGTGCACAAAGAAAGGGACAGGTTCGGCCTGCAGGGAATCGGACTGTCCTGGAGGCACGACACCATGGACGCGGCCGAGGCCGCCGGGCACATGGGGCGGATGATTCGATTGGTGGAACAAGGATACACCGATGGTATTGCATACGTGGAAGAGGTGTACAAGATCCTGCGCGGCAAGGGGTATGCGCCGGCCCTTCAATTGGCCCTGGAGGAGGGGGGAGAGGCGGAGGTCTCTCCTGAGGCGGAGAAGATCCTGGATCGACTGGCACGCATCGTGAGATAGGCCCCCCTGAGAAGCTCTCCGGGGGACATGTACCCAAACGGAGTCCGTGAAGGGATGAAGATCGGTATACTCAGCATGAGGGGCCGCGGATATCATCCGAACCGAAGGCTCTTTGAGGCGTCGGCGGCGCTGGGCCACCATGCCTTTCTTGTTGACCCCACCCGTTGCATCCCGGAGATCAGGGGCGGCTCGTGCGGCCTACGGTGCGGCGGCAAGGTGCTCCGCCCTGATGTCCTGCTGCCGCGCCTGGGGGCCACCATAAAAGATTTTTCCGTCACCCTGATCCGCCACGCCGAGGAGTCCGGGATCCGAGTCATAAACGGCCACAGGGCGATCCTCCTGGCGCGAAACAAGTTTCTGACCTTACAGAGACTGGGGGCCGAAGGCCTCCCTGTGCCCGACACCTGTCTGGTGACCAACAGGAAGAACCTGGCTTTGGCCGTCTCCCGTCTGGGCGGCTATCCCGTAGTGGTGAAGACCGTGGACAGCAGGCAGGGCATGGGTGTGGCCCTCCTGGATTCTCCCTTGACTGGGGGCTTTATTATACATACTTTTGAGGAGAAGCGTCGTGGCCTGCTGGTTCAGCGCTATATCCCGCCCGAGGGGCGCGCGGATATTCGGGCCTTCGTGCTGGGGGGCAGGGTGGCGGCCGCAGTTCAGGTGTCTGCACGGCGGGGGGAGTTTCGCGCAAACGTCCACTTGGGAGGCCGCAGCCGAAAGATCACGTTGCCCGAATCCCTCGAGCGGCTGGCCGTTTCCGCCGCGCGGGCCCTGGGCCTGGAGATCGCCGGCGTCGATCTGATCGTCGACCCGCTGGGCAGGCCCTGGATCCTTGAAGTGAACTATTCGCCCGGTTTCAGGGGGCTTGAGGCCTCCACGGGACTGGACATCGCCTCCCACATCATCCGCCACGCGACCCAGGAACGGAAAGGTGTTCCATGGAAATCGCCTTCTTGATGGATCGGCTGGAATCCATCAATCCCGACAACGAGACCACGTCCCATCTCATGTATGAATGTAATGAACGGGGACACACGGTCTATTTCCTGGAACCGCACGATGTCTATATTCGGGGCAATGAAGTGGTGGCCCGGATGCGGAACATCACCGTGGACCGCGGTCTTTCAATGAGGCGGTATTGGCGATCCCTGATCAGGTGCCTGAAGCGTGACGAACTGATCTTCGAGACGGTCCGGGATCTGGATGCACTGTTCCTGCGCAAGAATCCCCCGCTCGTCTACCAGACCATGGAATTTCTGTCCACGGTGTCCGAAGAGGTGTTCATCATCAACAGCACCAGCGGGCAGATTCTGGCCAACAGCAAGTTGTATATCCTGAACTTTCCGGACATCATCCCGGAAACCCACGTGTCCAGAGACCCGGCAAGGCTTCGGAAGATCATCGACGACTTCGGCGGGGCCATGGTGGTCAAGCCCTTGCAACGCTACGGGGGCGAAGGGGTGATCAAGGTGAGCATCAAGGACCAGGAAAACCTCAATTCGCTGGTCAACTACTATGTGCGCGCCTACCGTGCCTACCCGGACAGGGAACCGATCATGGTCCAGGAATACCTGGATGTGGTGAAAGAACGGGGCGACGTACGGATCCTGCTGCTCAACGGAGAGATCCTTGGTGCCATGAGGAGGGTTCCCCGGCGGGGAGATTTCCGTACGAACATCCACGCCGGGGCCAAGGCTTACAAACATGAGGTCACGGACAGGGAGCGGGCCCTTTGTGCGGCCATCAAGGATCGTTTGGTTCAGGACGGGCTCTATTTTGTGGGGATAGACGTCATCGGCGACAGACTCGTGGAAATCAATTGTGTGAGCCCCGGAGGAATTCCGAGAATCAACCGGCTGGACCGCGTGAAACTTGAGGCCAGGGTCGTCGATTTCATAGAGGATCAGGTGAAACAGAGAGCGATCCGGCGGCGGGGGGTGCGCGTTCCGGATCTCGTGGCGGGTCCGCATCTTGAGGCCCGCGCGAAAGGAGTATGACATGTTCAAGGCTCTGTTGACGGGAAACGGGATGAGGGGGCGACGGCCTCCAATGCTTTGCGCCCTGCTGGTGACCGGGTGGATCTTGTTTGCGGCCGGTCCCGCGCCCGCCGCCCATTACCTCAAGATCGGGCTCCTGGAAGAACCCAAGACACTCAACATATGGCTCGCCGGGGACACCTGGTCCCGAAAGGTCCTTTCCCAGATCTATCAGCCCCTGTACCTGCGGGACCCCGAAACGCTCAGGTTCGTCCCCTGGCTGGCGGCCGAAGCCCCGATCCTGGACCAAAAGGAACTCTGCTACACGGTGAAGCTCAGGCCCGCCAAGTGGTCCGACGGCACGGCCCTCACCTCCCGGGACGTTGCGTTCACCGCGCGGCTCATCCAGGAGTTCAAGATCCCTCGCTACATCTCGAAATGGCGCTTCGTAAAGAGGATGGAGACGCCCGACAGCAGGACGGTAAAGTTCTATCTGTCAAAACCAAAGGCCATTTTTCTCACCAGGACCCTGGCCACGCCCATCGTTCAGGAGAGCCAGTGGCGTTCGGTTGCGGATGATGCGGCCAAAGCGGAAAAGCCGCTCAAGAGACTGCTGAAGTATGAGGTGAAGCAGCCGGTGGGCAGCGGGCCTTTCGTGCTCAAGGAGTGGCGACAGGGGGCCTATCTTTTTCTCCGTAAGAACCCGCACTTTTTCGCGCAAGGAAAGAGCATTGCCGGCATGAAGCTGGGGCCTTTTATCGACGGGCTCATCTTCAAGATCTTCGGCACGTCCGATGCCGCCGTTCTGGCCCTGAAAAAGGGCTCGGTGGACATGTTCTGGTGGGGAATTCAGCCGGGCTACCTGGAGGACCTGAGGAGCAATACCGACATCCGCCTCTTTTCGAGTGAAAAGAGCGCTCTTTACTATATGGGACTCAACCTACGCAGACCACCTTTCAACGATTTGCACCTGCGGCGTGCGGTGGCCACCCTGATAGACAAGAATTTCATTATTTCCCGGATCCTGCAGGGATACGGGGCCAAGATGCACTCCATGGTGCCGCCCGGAAACCGTTTTTACTACTGTGATGAGGTGCGGCGTTACGGCGATGGGCTGGACAGGACCGCCCGCGTGAGGCGCGCTTATGAGATCCTGAAACAGGCCGGCTACAGGTGGGAGACTCCTCCCGTGGACGAGGCGGGCCGGGTGGTGGAGCCGTCGTGGCTCCTCGCCCCGGACGGCCGGCCCGTGCCCAAGTTCAGCATCCTGACCCCGCCGGCCGATTATGATCCCAATCGCGCCATGTGCGGCATGATCATCCAGGAATGGCTTAGGGCCCTGGGGATGCCCGCCTCGGCCAAGCCCATGGCGTTCGGATCCCTTATCCAGCAGGTAAAGGTGCGCCGGGACTTCGACGCCTTCATCCTTGCCTACGGCAACCTGTCCCTGGATCCGGACTACCTGCGGAGCTTTTTTCATTCGCGAAACGACAGGGTGAGGGGCCGCAATACAAGCGGCTACCACAACCCCGAGTTCGACCGCGTGGCAGATGCGGCTTCCAGCCAGATGGACCGGGACAAGCGCCGGGCGCTCGTTTGTGATCTGCAGAAGATGCTCAACAGGGACCTGCCCTGGATCCCTCTTTACAACCCCAATCTCATCGAAGCCGTGCGAAGGGGAAAGGTGAAAGGGTGGGTCCAGATGCTGGGGGGGATCGGGAACTTGTGGTCTTTTTGTCGGCTCAAGCCCCTTTAAGGCCGGACAGTGGGTAAAGGTGGGTCTCCCATGGAACCGAGGCGCTTCATCTTTCGAAGGTTGATCCAGATCTTTGTCATTTTTTTCGTGATTCTAACGGTCCTGTTTCTTCTGTTCCGGCTGGCCCCGGGCGATCCGATCTCCCGGATGATCGATCCGGACATGACCACCGAGGATGCCGAGAGGCTCAGGGAACAGTTGGGCCTGGACGAACCCCTTTGGGTGCAATACGTCTACTATGTGCGCAATTTTTTCACGGGAGAGTTCGGCACGTCTTTCCACTACGGCCAACCGGTGGTCAAGATCATCTGGGATCGGCTACCCAACACGGTCCTACTCTTTACCTCTTCCATCATTCTTTCCGCCTTCGTGGGCGTATTTCTGGGGAAGATCGCTTCCTGGCACAAAGGCGGCAAGATAGATTCGGTGCTGACCATCGGCGCGCTGGTGACCCACACGGTCTTTCTGCCGTGGCTGGCCTTGATCCTCATCTGGGTCTTTGCTTACAAGCTGGCGTGGTTCCCCATCACGGGCATGGTCTCCGAGGAGGTCTGGCTCGACCCGGAGGCGGGAATCGTTGCAAAGGCCCTGGACGTCTTCCACCACATGGCCCTGCCCCTGTGCACCCTGTTTTTAATCCATTTCGGGGCCTATCTTCTCATCATGAGAAGCAGCATGCTTGAAACCCTCAAGGAGGACTACATCCTGACGGCCCGGGCAAAGGGCCTGGAGGAGAGGGTGATCCGCAACCGCCACGCCGCCCCCAACGCGGCGCTTCCCGTGGTCACGAGCATAGGTCTGAGCCTGGCCTTTTCCATCAACGGGGGGGCCCTGACCGAAACGGTCTTCACGTGGCCGGGGATCGGTAGGGAGCTGGTTTTTTCGGTGAGTCACAACGACTATCCCCTGGCCCAGGCTTCCTTTCTGCTCATCGCCATCGTGGTGCTGCTGTCCAATCTCGTGGTGGATGTGCTCTACGCGTATCTTGATCCCCGCATCCGGTATTGAATGCATTGAAAGTGAGGTTTTGACGCGGCACGGCGATTCGATCATGGAAAGAGACGGACACAAGAACAAGACAAGATCCCCGCAGCTGGAGCGATTTCTGGAGGGCTGGTCCATCTTTGTCCAAAACCCCCTGGGAAAGATCGGTTTGACGCTCCTTGTCTGTTTCGGGCTGATGGCCGCCTGCAGCTTCATCCCCCCCCTCCTGGATCCCATGTATGATCCCATGACCGGAGTGGATCCCCTCATCACCCGCTCGGTGGGGCCTTCGAGCGCCCACTGGCTGGGCACGGACTTCATGGGCCGGGACATCCTGAGCCAGCTCCTGGCCGGTGCGCGCGTGGCCTTTATGGTGGGGGTTTCGGCCGCGGTCATGAGTATCCTTCTGGGGTGCGCCATCGGTATGTTTGCGGGTTACATGGGCCGTGTGGTGGACACGTTGCTGATGCGTACGGCCGACATGATCATGGTCATGCCCACCCTGCTGGTGGTCTTGATCCTTTCCTCTCTTTTCGGGCAGCTCAACATCTGGACCATCGTGTTGATCATCGCCCTGTTTCGCTGGCCGGGCGTGTCGCGGGTCATCAGGGCGCAGACCCTTTCTCTCAAGCAGAGGCCGTTCATCGAGGCGGCAAAAGTGGCAGGCGCCTCTCACATGCGCATCATCTTCATGCATATCATGCCGAACGTGCTTCCCCTGGCGTTCCTGTACATGACCTTTCGAGTCACCTCGGCCATCATCATTGAGGCGGCCCTCGCCTTTCTCGGTTTCGGGGATCCGGGAACCGTGAGCTGGGGCATGATGCTCCAGTGGGTGTGGAAGACGGGGCACATGTTCAGGGCCCCTTACTGGCTCCTCCCGCCGGGGCTGTGCATCTCCCTGATCACCCTTTCCTTCTACATGCTGGGAAGGGCCATGGACGAGGTACTGGACCCGCGTTTGAGAAAGGAGGCAGAGGCCGAATAGCATGGCGCTGCTTGAGGTGGACAACCTGAGCATAGGGTACCAGACCCGCAACGGCACCTTCCAGGCTGTGGATGGGGTCTCCTTTTCCCTGGAGTCCGGGCGGTCCCTGGGCTTCGTGGGAGAGTCCGGATGTGGAAAGACCACTCTGGGGCTGGCCTTGATGGGGCTCCTGCCGCCCAACGGCCGGATCCGGCAGGGGTCCATCCGCTTTGAAGGCGAGGAGCTTGTGGGATTGCCCGAGGACCGTATGCGGACCATCCGGTGGCGGAAGATCGCCATGGTTTTCCAGGCGGCGATGAACGCCCTGAACCCGGTGCACCGGGTGGCCGATCAGGTAGCAGAAGCCATCTTTACGCACGAGCCGGCGTTGTCCCGGGAGGAAGTCAATACCCGCGTCGAAGGCCTTTTTCAGCTCGTCGGCGTGCCCAAGGACCGGATGCGGGACTATCCGCACCAGTACAGCGGCGGCATGAAACAGCGTGCCGTGATCGCCATGGCCCTGGCGTGTCGCCCCCGGCTCATCATTGCGGATGAGCCTACCACGGCCCTGGACGTCATTGTGCAGGACCAGATCCTCGAGGAGACCAAGAACCTGCAACAGCAGTTCGGTATCAGCATCATCTTCATTTCCCACGACATATCCATCGTGGCCGACGTGTGCCACGACATAGGAATCATGTACGCCGGCCAGATCGTGGAGTATGGGGCCAGAGAGGAGGTCTTCGAAACCCCAGTTCATCCTTACACCCGCGCACTGCTGGCGTCCTATCCCACCCTGAACGGCACCATCTCCCGGCTCAAGCCCATTCCCGGCGAAACCCCCAACCTGATTTCTCCCCCCCCGGGCTGCCGGTTCTGTGATCGCTGCCCCGGGGCGGGAAAGACGTGCGTGACGGCCAGACCCAGCTGGGTGGAGATTTCACCCAGGCATAAGGCCTTGTGCCACAGTTGCTCGTGAAAGGGGCCCCAGGCGAGATGAAACCAACGACCGATCTGATCCTTCGCCTCGAAAAAGTCACCAAGACTTATCGCACGAAAGGCGGCCGATTCGGCCAGGCCGGCAGTCGGGTCGTGGCACTCAATCGGATTTCACTGGACGTGAGGCGGGGTGAGATCTTCGGACTGGTTGGGGAGAGTGGAAGCGGGAAGACCACGGCCGGGCGACTGGTTGTGAGGCTGGAGGAGGCTGACGCGGGAGAAATTTTCGTGGCAGGGACCCGGGTCCCTGAACTGAAGGGTCGCAGGCTGAAGCAATTCAGGCGCAAAGTCCAGATGGTCTTCCAGGACCCCTACCAGTCCCTGAACCCCCAGCGTTCCATCTTTGACACTGTTTCAGAACCGTTGGTGATTCACCGTATGGGCAACGGGGCCCAGAGACGGGAGGCCGTGGCTCAGGCCTTGAAATCCGTGGGGCTTTCCCCTCCGGAGGACTTTTTTCTCCGCTATCCGCACCAGTTGAGCGGAGGCCAGCGGCAGCGGGTGGCCATGGCGCGGGCCATGGTCCTGGGCCCTGAATTCGTGGTGGCCGACGAACCCACCTCCATGCTCGACGCCTCCATCTCGGCTCAAATCTTCAATATCCTTCTCCACATGCGGGATAAACTGGGCGTAACGCTCCTCTTCATCACTCACAGCCTGGCAGCGGCGCGCTATCTTTGTGACCGTATAGCAGTGATCTACCGGGGAAATCTCATGGAAGTGGGAGAGGCCGGGGAAGTCATTGAGCGGCCCCGGCACCCCTATACTCAGGCCCTGCTGGATGCCCTGCCCAGATTCGGGCAATGCGGTGCTGTGCGCCGCTACAATACGCTCCTCGGGGCCGAACGCCCGGCCTCCCAGGGGGTGGGCTGTGCCTTTTACTCCCGATGCGGAGTGGCCCAGCGTTTGCTCTGTAGCACCCAGGCCCCTTCCTTGAGGGAGCTGGCGCCGGGGCACCGGGTGGCCTGCCATTACGCGGAGGGCCCCGAGGCCGGAACGGCGACGACGGAGGCATGCTTTTACGCAACATAGAGGATGCAAGGGCCCTTCTGGGGTCCTTGCCCGGGACCCTCGTGGGAGTGGGAGTGACCGCTTTCGGAAGGGTGGTCCCCTCCCGCCTGGTAGATGACTACCGGGCCCTGGTACTGAGGCGGACGGCCGATCTGTCGATCCTGCGCCGATGTATGGAGGTGTTCTGCCTCGAGGAGGAAGCGGGCTCCCTGCTGGGGCTGGACGGGCTCAACTCCTATTCCTTGCTGGCCCACTCGAGGACCAGGTCATACCTGAAGGGACTGCCGGATCCCAAGATTCTTTTCCTTTATCAGAGTTATCCCGAACTGGAGGAACTGGCCCGAGAGGAAGGATGGCTCCTGATCGGCAACCGAGCGAGTTTGCGCCTTCGCTTGAGTTCTCGAGCCTTTTTTGACAATTTGGTCCTGGAAGAGGGATTGCCCGGACTCCGGGGAGGAATCTATCCCTTCTCCAGTCTGGTCCAACAGGGGTACGGGCACTGGGCCAATTATCTGGGAGAGAAGTTTGTCCTCCAGTTGCCCGAGGTGCGGCAGGGGGGAGGGCGAGGGACCTTTTTCATCCGGAGCGAGGCCGACTACAGGAAGGTCACGGAAAGGCTCCGCGACGGGACCTGGAGGGGGACCACCCTGGAAACGATCTCCCTTCATGAATACCGCGAGGGCGTCTCCGTGAGCCTCGTGGCCTGTGTCACGCACTCCGGCGTGCTGGTCTCGGGGCTCCAGCGGCAGATGGTGGATCTTCCGCTACCTGGAAGCGTCTGGGAAAACGGTATCTTCTGCGGCCATTCCTGGGGGGAGATCGAGTGGGCCCCTGATCTTCAGGCCGAGGCCGAAAGGCAGGCCGTCCTGATCGGTCGGAGGTTCGGCCGGGAAGGCTACCGGGGAATCCTTGGGATCGATTTCCTGCTGGACCACGAAACGGGCAGGCTTTACCCGTTGGAAGTCAACCCGCGCCTGACAGGGGCGCTTCCCATGCTTTCCCTGATGCACCTGTCGCGGGGGGTGGTGCCCCTCGAAGTGCCCCATCTCCTCGAATTCCTGGGGATTCCTTACGAAGTGGAGGAAGGCCTTGCCCGCGAGCGTTACCTCGAACCCTTGAAAGGGGGACACTTGCTGCTCTTCCGTGGGAGCGAGGAAGAGGGCTTCAGGGAACAGCCCCTGAGGGCGGGTCTCTACGAGCGCGATTTCCGATCAGAGGGCTTTCGGTGGGAGAAGGAGGCCATGCAATTCGGAGGTGCGGCGCCGCACCGGCAGTTCATCGTAATCGACGGGCCGCCTGTCGGGGAGACCGCGCCGGCGGGATCTGAAGATCCTCTGTTCAGGCTGTGCCGTATTCTCTTCCCGGTGCCTCCCGTGGGCCCCGATGGGAGCCTGATCCGGGAGGCCGAGGCTGCGGCCCGATGGGTACGTGCAGGAATCATCCGATAAGCTGGGAAACAATGGACCCTTTACCCTTCATCTTTTCCATCCCCCACGGTTCGGGGCGGCTGCCCCCCGGGTCTCGGGGCCTGTACGCCCTGACCGATCAGGAGATCGCCGATTCGGTAGACACGGGAACTCTGGAGATCTTCGGCGAACTGCGGGTCCTGGGCAAGGTCCAGGCAGAATGGAGCCGCCTGGTGGTGGACCTTAACCGTTCGCCCCGGGACCGTAGCCCCAAAGGCGTGGTGGCGCTGGTGGATTACCAGGGAAGGCGAATCTATCTGCCGGAAAAAGAGCCTGCCGGTGCGCTGTTGCGGGAGCGGCTGCGTACCTACTACCTGCCTTACCACAGGAGGCTGAACGCCCTGTTGGCCGCCCCGGGCGTCTTGGGTCTTTTTGACTGCCATTCCCTGAACGGCGTGGGGCCGATCGAGGCACCCGACGCGGGCCGGAGACGAAGGGATATCAATCTGGGCAACCGGGCCTTATCGGAGAGGGGGGCCGGAACCTGCCCGGCCCGAACCCTCGCGGCCCTTGCCCGATCCTTTGAGGAACAAGGTTTTTCGGTTTCCCTGAATGATCCCTATGAAGGGGGGTTCATCACGGCCCGCTACGGGAGACTTCTCAGAAGGGCGGGTCGGTTTGCAGTCCAGATCGAGATCAACCAGGATCTCTACGTCAGCGGCCGCGGCGGCCTCACCGACGAGGAGCGGGTGATTCGCACGCGGAAACGCGTGGAACTGGCCCTGCGGCGCTTTTCGCAGTGGTGCGTTCGTTGAGCATCGTATGCATCAGCGTCGCCGGCGATAGTAGCGGTCCATTTCATCCAGCTTGCGCATATACTCTTCGTGGTAGCGAAAATCCGTGTAGCGACTTATCTCTTCCATTAGGGGCAGTATGAATGGCCGCACGTCGATTCCCAGGGCGTTGCGCCCGGTCTTGTCCGCCTCGTGAATCAGGCACAGGGCATAGTAGGAAACCAGGAGCCTGACGGGGACCGCGCGTCGGAAGAGATAGGCCCTGCCCCCCACTGTATTTAGAAAAAACCCCGCGTATCTGTAAGCCGTCTCCTGAGACAGCCTGGGAAAGGCGCGAGGGGGACAGCGGCTGCCCAGGGTTTGCCAGTCGAAAAACATGCGCAGGATGACCTCCAGGTTGTCCTCCTCTTGCCGCAGGATTTCCGCACCCAGCCGAAGGGTCTCTCGGTCCAGGGCACGGTATAGGTGAAAGACGTTGGCCGATAGAATCGCCGGGGAGAGCCCTTCGCCCGCAGGGACCGGAGGGTGTGCCTCCAGGCGGTGCAGCGTCCGGATGAAATAGGCGAGAGGTTTTCGGGGGAGGTCCAGCCGAGCTATATAGTCGGCCTGTTCAAGGTATTGGAAGAATTCCCGCAAAGCGTTGTTTATGCGGACACAGGGATCCGTTTCCTCGGAATCCGTTGCCCAGGGGATCCGCGCTTCCACCCTGGGAGATCGACCGGGTTCCGGTGTGGGTGTGGGCGGGGATTGAGGGGAGAGGGCTTGGGCGGCTTTCGGTGGAAGGGTGCCCTGCCCCGCTTGCCGGGGAGCCTCTTCCCGGCGCCACTCCGACCAGAAAAAATACCCCATGAGGGCTGCGAGGAGCAGGAAAAGAGCCAGCCACAACCAGATTCGAGATCCCGTTTTTTTCCTCATGCTCGACTCCTGTCAAACCTCTTGTCCGTGTTGGGCCCGGAGGCTCACCGTATCCGATAGGCCTCTCGTCCCATGACATAGAGGTCGTTTCCGTGCACGTCGTTGACCACCACGGCGGGTAGGCCTTCGACCCGGAGGCATCTTATGGCCTCGGGTCCCAGGTCCTCGTAGGCCACGACCTCGGCCTCTCTAACGGCCCGGGATATGAGTGCCCCCGCTCCGCCGATAGCGGCCATGTACACGGCCTTATACCTGCGGATGGCGGCCTTGACCTCCTCCGACCGTTTTCCCTTGCCGATCATTCCCTTTAGACCCAGCTCCAGGAGCTTCGGGGTATAGGCATCCATCCGATAGCTCGTGGTGGGCCCGGCGGCGCCGATCACGCGGCCGGGGGCGGCCGGGGACGGTCCCACGTAATAGATCACCTGCCCCTCCAGCGGGATGGGCAGCGGCTCGCCCTTTTCGATCAGTTCGAAGAGACGACGGTGGGCCGCGTCCCTGCCCGTATAAATGCGGCCGGTGATCGTGACCCTGTCCCCGGCCTTGAGTTCCGTGACCTGTTCCGCGGTCAGGGGCGTTGCCAGGTCGATCACCCGTTCCATGCTTTCCTCCTCTGCTTTGAGGGATGACTCACAGTTCGATCTCCACGTGCCGGTTGGCATGACACTGCAGGTTGATGGCCACCGGCAGGCTTGCGATGTGACACGGCATCATCAAAATATGGGCCGCAAGGCTCGTCACGCGACCCCCCAGCCCCTGAGGTCCTACGCCGCTGGCGTTTACTTCTTCCAGGATTTCCTGTTCCTTCCTCGCGATATCGGGGTCAGGGTGAGGCATGCCGGCGGGTCGCAGGAGGGCCTTCTTGGCAAGCAGGGCGCAGCCTTCGAAGTTGCCGCCGATCCCGATTCCCAGGATCGTGGGGGGGCAGGGGTTGGGTCCCGCTTCCACCACGGTCTCGACGATCCGCTTCTTGATGCCCTGCCATCCGGCCGAAGGGGGAAGCATGAAAAGGCGACTCATGTTCTCGCTGCCGCCCCCTTTAGGGACAACCCAGATCTTGAGACGATCCCCGGGCACAATCTCGGTGTGTATGATCACGGGGGTGTTGTCGCCGGTATTGGCCCGGGTGAAGGGATGGCAAACGGATTTGCGGAGATAGGCCTCTTCGTACCCCAATCGAATGCCTTCTTCGAGGGCGGCGTTGAACTCCCCCCCTTCCAGGAGAACCTCCTGACCCAGTTCCACGAAGAGCACGGCCAATCCCGTGTCCTGGCACATGGGGATCCGTTCAGTCCTGGCGATCTCCGCGTTTTCCAGGAGCCGTTCCAGGATTTCTTTGCCCACGGCGGATTCCTCGCGTTCGCGGGCCGCTTCGAGGGCCTTCACCGTGTCGGCTCCCAATTCGAAATTGGCTCGGGCGGCGGCCTCCCGAACCGCCTCCCGCACGCGGTCAACCATAATCCGGCGCATCTTATCCTCCACAAGGGATTTGACTTTTCGGGGGCCTGACAGTAGAAATGGTCGCTGGAAATCCCCTTGCCGGGGTCCTGCGCCGCCCCCGATTCCCGGCAACTATACAAAAGAACCCCCGTGGACGCAACGAAAACTCAGGGGGGAAGGGTTCCGGCAATCCAAATAACACAAGGAGCGTACATCTCATGACCCCGAGGGTCCTGCTCACGAACGACGACGGTATTTACGCGCCGGGGCTCGAAGCCCTTCACGAGGCCCTGGCATCCAAGTACGATGTGCGCATCGTGGCGCCTGAAACGGAGATGAGCGCCGTGGGCCACGCCATCACCCTGGCCTCTCCCCTGAGAGTGCGCGAGGTCAGAAAAGAAGGGCGATTGTTCGGATACGCCTTGAGCGGAACCCCGGCGGACTGCGTGAAGATCGCCCTGCAGGAACTATTCAAGAAGGATCCCCCTCACGTGATATTGTCCGGCATCAATCTGGGGGCCAATGTGGGGGTCAATGTCCTGTATTCGGGTACCGTTTCGGCGGCCACCGAGGGGGCCTTCCTGGGGGTGCCCTCGGCGGCCGTGTCCCTGGACACGAGGAAAGACCCTGATTTCCGGTTCGCGGCCCATTTCTGCAGCGAACTGGTGCGGGTCCTCAGGGAGCACCCTCCGCGGGCGGGCACCGCGTGGAACGTGAACATCCCGGCCGTGGGCCCCTCCCTGATCCGGGGAATCCGGTTCACCCGTCAGGGGACTCATCGGTTCGTGGAGCGCTTCGAGCGCAGAATCGACCCCCGGGGGAACGTCTATTATTGGCTGGCGGGCGAAAAGCCTGTGGAAAACGGAGACCAGGACGCCGATGCTGCGGTGCTTCGGGCGAACATGATTTCCATTACGCCTATCCAGTATGACCTGACCTGCGAGGAGGAAGTGGCTCGCCTCCGGGCGGCACCCCAGGAGATTCGCTTGCCATACCTTGACAGCGAGTGAATCCCGGGGATGGGATTCGGTGAACATTCCGACGTCTGGTGTGAGATGTTACGGCCGCTCACGCCGAGACCCGCGCGGGAAAGGCCCGGGGTTACCCCGGGCCTTTCCTCTTACGATCGTATGCGCGCGCCGTTACTTATCCCCCTCAGATCAGAAAAGCGGCCAGAGGATGAAGGCTGCCGAGGTGATGATGAAGTAGACGAAGAAGACCAGGAGGAGCCAGCCCATGATCTCCCGGAATTCCAGCTTTGCCACGGCGAGCATGGCGATGGCCCAGAATGGCTGGATCATATCGGTCATCATATCACCCCAGGCATAGGCCACTACGGTCTGATGCGCCGCTACGCCCAATTGTTTGGCAGCGGGGAGCAGGTAGGGGGCGGTTACAGCCCACTCGGAGCCCCCGGACGGGATCAGGTAATTGAGCAGGCCCGCGTACCAGTAAGTGACCAGGAGAAAGGTGCCGCCGCTGCACACGGCCACAAAGGCCTTGGTGAAGACCGTGGCAAGGGCCGTGTATTTGAACAGCCCGAAGATGCCCGCGTAAAAGGGGAACTGGATCACGATTCCCCACACGGCCTTCCCGGCGTCTTCGGTGGCCTTGAGAAAGCTCCAGGGTCTCCAGTGAAAAAGGATCCCCAGCATCAAGAAAAAGAGATTGATGTTGTTGAGGTTGATGAGCTTGGCAAAGCCCACCTCGCTCCATTTCCAGCCCAGCCAGAAGAACCCTCCCACCGCGATGATCAGATTCCAGCCCCACCACCAGTTGGCCCAGGAGGAAAAACTGTCGTGTTTTTCAGGTCTGGGAGGCGACTCATAGAGCTTGAGCTTTTCCATCAGCTCGGGGGAAACCTTGAAGGTGTTTTCTTCAGAAGGATGCATGAGGGACATGAGGATGGTGATCACCACGAGGACGATAACCAGCAGGATCAGGTTGAATGGGGAGAAGAGAGTCTGGGTGGTGGAGATGGTATTGGCGAGATAGCCCCCTTTGATCAAGAAGTTGTCCGGGGTGTTCACCAGCAAGGGTGCGCTGGCTGAAAGTCCCGCATGCCAGGTGCATCCCAATCCCAGGTAGGCCGAGGCCACAAGGAGCCTGTAGTCCACCTTGGGATTGTTCCTCACGATGTAAAGGGCGAGCATGGCGCTTCCGATCAGGCTCAGGCCCCAGTTGACCCAGGCGATCAACATGGAAAAGAGTGCCATGATCATGATGGCCTGCCAGGGCTTTTCCTTGTCGGCCCAACCCGAAATTCCGTTGAGAAGCCGTCCCACCGGGGGTGAACAGGCCAAAATGTAGCCGGTCATCATGATCAGGCACATCTGCATGCCGAACTTGAGCAGTATCCAGAATCCCTTGCCCCAGGCCTGAACGGCTTTGGCCGGCCCCACGTCCCCCCATAACAGGGCCATGATAAAGGTGATGATGCTGAGGATCCAAACTATTACGAGGGCGTCGGGAATCCATCGTTCGGTCCAATGGGTGAGTCCCCCGCCCCAGGCCTTTAAAAAGTCCAGTCCAGATCTTTCTCGACTCTCGGCCATGGCGAAATCCTCCTTTGGTGGATTGTTTTCACATCCTCAAGGACCTCTCGTCTTTGCGGTACCGGTCTTTGTTTGTCCTTCGCTATCACCCCCTCCCCGGAAACGAAAAAGCCCCTCCAGCGGCGGGGGCCGCGAGCGGGGCTTCCTTGACCAGGATCGTTTTCACGACAATGCCTCGGATCTTTAACTTACATCACCTGGGCAAAACGAACTCCTTCCTTTCTCTGTAAATCGGCCGGAATATAGCTTGCGTTCTCTTTCTTGTCAATAAAAAAGCATTGCTTTTGTCTGTTTGGTTTTCCCGACGACGACCCCTGTCCCCGGCGGACCGGCTACTCCGCCTTGCCGGCCAGAAGCTTCAAGTGCTCGTAACGTTCCTTCATGTCCACCTCCGCCTGCTCAAATAAGGCTTCGGCGTTGCTCGGAAAGGTGCGGGTGAGACTGGCGTAGCGCACTTCACCCATGAGAAACTCCTTGAAATCCCCGGTGGGTTCCTTGGAATCGAAGACGAAGGGGTTCTTGCCCTCCTCCTTCAGCCGCGGATCGAAGCGGTAAAGGGGCCAGTAGCCGCTTTGCACGGCGCGCTTTTCCTCTTCCTGGGTCTTGCTCATGTCGATACCATGGTTGATGCACGGGGCATAAGCGATGATGAGAGAGGGGCCCGGATAGCTCTCCGCCTCCACGATGGCTTTCATGAACTGGTTCTTGTTCGCCCCCATGGCCACGGAGGCCACATAGACATACCCATAGGTCATGGCCATCTGGCCCAAGTCCTTTTTCCGGGTAGGCTTCCCTGCGGCGGCGAATTTGGCCACCGCGCCGGTGGGGGTGGACTTGGAAGCCTGGCCTCCCGTGTTCGAGTACACTTCCGTGTCCAGAACCAGGATGTTCACGTCCCTCCTGGCTGCCATCACGTGATCCAGGCCGCCGTAACCGATATCATAGGCCCACCCGTCTCCGCCGATGATCCAGACCGATTTTTTAGTGAGGTAGTGGGCCCCGTCCAGGATTTCCAGGAGGTTCTCGTTCAGCTCCTTGTCCGGGTCGGCGAATTCGGCTTCCATGAGGTCCATCACGCGGCGACCCAGCTCCCGGGATTTTTCACCTTCGTCCCGGTGCTCGAGCCATTCTTCCATGGCTGCCTTCAGATCGGCCGAGATGGAAGTTTCCAGGGTCCGGCGAACCAGTTCGGCCAGTTTCTCGCGGCGCTGGGTCACCCCCAGTTCGATACCGAATCCGAATTCGGCGTTGTCCTCAAACAGGGAGTTGGCCCAGGCCGGCCCATGCCCATCCTGGTTGACGGTGTAAGGGCAACTGGGGGCCGAACCCCCGTAGATGGAAGAGCAACCCGTGGCGTTGGCAATGATCATGCGGTCTCCGAAGAGCTGGGTGATCACCTTGATATAGGGCGTCTCTCCGCACCCGGGGCACGCTCCGGAGAACTCGAAGAGAGGCTGACAGAATTGGCTGCCCTTGACGGAGGTCTTGGACATCAAGCCTTCCATCACCGGCAGCGTCAGGGAGAAGCGGTGATTGGGGGCCTGCGCTTCAAGCTGATCGACCAGGGGTTTCATGATGAGCGCTTTTTGCTTGGCCGGGCAAATGTCGGCGCAGTTGCCGCAGCCCACACAATCATAAGGGCTGATCTGGATCCGATATCTCAAACCTTTGAGTTCCTTTCCCTTGGCCTCCACGGTAACGAAATTCTCGGGCGCGTCGGAAAGATTTTCCTCTTCGGCCAGAACGGGCCGAATGGCCGCATGGGGGCACACGAAAGAGCACTGGTTGCACTGGATGCAGTTTTCCGGCTGCCATTCAGGCACGTTGATGGCAACGCCCCGCTTTTCGTACCGGGTGGTGGCGGTGGGGAAGATGCCGTCCGGGCTGAACGCGCTCACGGGAAGCCGGTCTCCCTGCTGGGCCAGCATGGGTTGCATCACGTCTTTGACGAACTCGGGCAGATCCGGTTCGTCGTAGGCTTCCAGTCCTGCCGTGGCCCAGGATTCGGGGACCTCGATTTTTTGAAGAGCGCCCACGGCCTTGTCCACGGCCTCCTCGTTCATTTGCACCACTTTTTCGCCCTTCTTCCCGTACGTCTTTCGGATGGCCTCTTTCAGATAGTCGAAGGCGTCCTCGGGTGGAATAACATTGGCGATCTGGAAGAAAGCGGCCTGCATGACCATGTTGATGCGGCCTCCGAGGCCCAGCTCCGAAGCGATTTTGACGGCGTCAATATTGTAGAATTGCAGGTTTTTTTGCGCAATCGTACGCCGCATATGGGCCGGCAGGCGGCTTTCCATCTCCTCGGGAGTCCAGGGGGAGTTCAGAAGAAATGCCCCATTGTCCCGGATGCCGGCCAGGATGTCGTATTGATTCACGAAGGCGGGATTGTGGCAGGCGATGAAATCGGCCCTGGTCACCAGGTACGGGGACTGGATCCGGTGGGGCGAGAAGCGTAGGTGGCTCATGGTGATCCCGCCTGATTTCTTGGCGTCATAGGCGAAGTAGGCCTGCGCGTATAGGTCCGTGTTTTCCCCGATGATCTTGATGGCGTTCTTGTTTGCGCCCACGGTCCCGTCCGCGCCTAGGCCCCAGAACTTGCAGCGGACCGTACCCTCGGGGGCGGGGTCGATTTCCTCGGCGAGATCCAGGGAGCTCTTGGAAACATCGTCCACTATTCCCACGGTGAAGTGGTTCCTGGGCTTGAGCGAACGCAGGTTGTCATAGACCGCCTTTACCATGGTGGGAGTGAAATCCTTGCTTCCCAGCCCGTACCTGCCTCCCACGATGAGGGGAGCCTCCTCCTTGTGATGAAACACGGTGCATACGTCCTGGTAGAGGGGTTCTCCAAGGGCGCCTGGAACCTTGCACCGGTCCAGCACCGCGACACCGGAGGTCGTGGCGGGCAGGGCCCGGAGGAATGACTCTTCGTCGAAGGGCATATAGAGCCGCACCTTCAGGAGCCCCACCCGCTCCCCCAGGCCGTTGAGGTAGTTCACCGTTTCCTCGATCACGTCGCAACTGGAGGCCATGGACACGATGACACGTTCAGCCTCGGGATCACCCACATAATCGAATAGATGGTACCTGCGGCCTACCAGGTCTCCCACTCGGTCCATTTCCTCCTGCACGATTCGGGGAAGACGGGCGAAAAAGGGGCTGCACGCCTCGCGGTTCTGGAAAAAGATGTCAGGGTTTTGAGCCGTGCCGCGCAGTTGGGGATGCTCGGGGTTAAGGGCCCTGTCCCGGAACTCCTCGATGGCCTCCCAGTCAACCAGAGACGCCATGTCTCCATAGTCGATCATCTCAATCTTCTGGATTTCCATGGAAGTACGAAAGCCGTCAAAGAAATGGACGAAGGGGAGGCTCGCCCGGATGCTGGCGAGATGGGCCACGAGGGCAAGATCCATGACCTCCTGGACCGAAGCCGAGGCCAGCAGGGCAAACCCGGTCTGTCTCACGGCGTTGATGTCGGAATGATCCCCGAAGATGGACAGGGCGTGGGTGGCCAGCGTTCGGGCCGAGACGTGAAAGACCGCGGGCATGATTTCGCCCGCGATCTTGTACATGTTGGGGATCATGAGGAGCAACCCCTGTGAAGCAGTGAAGGTGGTGGAGAGCGCTCCGGCCGCAAGGGCCCCGTGTACCGCACCCGCCGCCCCACCCTCCGACTGCATCTCCACGACCCGCAGGACCTGGCCGAAGATGTTCTTGCGGCCGTGGGCCGCCCACTCGTCACAGTATTCCCCCATGCTGCTGGAGGGAGTGATGGGATAGATGGCGGCCACATCGCTCATGGCATAGGCCACATGTGCTGCTGCTTCATTTCCTTCAACGGTCTTGGTCGTTTTTTCCATGGTGCGTTTCCTTTCTTTTGTCAAGGCAGCGGCCCTTACGCCGACGAGAAAAGGAATAAGGGGTTCAGGCCCTGAAATTTGCGCAAGGCAATAGCCTAAACCCGCTGTTTCCGTTTGTCAAGTTCTCAAGTAAATTCAATATGAAGGGCGAAAGAACACGTTCCGTGCCACGGAATGGGAACCCACGGGGCGTCCCCTAATGGATCACGTGAAGAAACCGCTTCCAATGGGGCCATGACCAATATATGATGAAGGCCTTTCCCTTGACGGCAGAGAGCGGAACAAATCCCCAAAAACGGCTGTCATAGCTATGGTTACGGTTGTCGCCCATGACGAAGACGTGGCCCTCGGGCACCGTCACGGGTCCGAAATGGTCCTTGCGGGTATAGCCCGGCGCACTCCTCTGCCCGGGACCGTAGTAGCCGTATTTGTCGTCAAAAGGCTTGCCGTTGATGTAGATGGTTCGATCCACGATCTCGATCCGGTCTCCTGGAAGCCCGATCACGCGCTTTATGAAGTCCTTGCTCTTGTCGAGAGGATAAATGAACACCACCACATCCCCGTGGCGGGGGCTGCTCACCGGGATCAAGGTCTTTCGTATCCACGGAATCTTGACGCCGTAGATGAATTTGTTTACCAGGATGTGGTCACCCACCAGGAGGGTGGGCTCCATGGATCCTGACGGAATCTTGAATGCCTGAACCACGAAGGTCCGGATGAAAAGCGCCAGGATAACGGCGATGACCGCGGCCTCGGCATATTCGCGAAGGACGCTCTTTTTCTTGAGAGTCGTATCTTGAGCGGCTTTTTCCTTCAAACAAACCTCCTGCCATGGGTGGCCCGGACTCGGGCCGCCGGGGAAGACTTTTGCACAGGGATGTAATCCGAATGCAGAAGTTTGTAAAGCAAATTTTCCCAACTGTCGATAGATATGTGTTCCCGAAACGGGATTCCCCGACCACTCCTTCGTACGCAATGACCGCCGTGGCCGGGGCGCGGAGGCGAAGCCTGGCCTTTCTTCCAATGCCGGGGAAAGGAATGTTTTGTGGGCTCATCACCAGCTCGGGCTGCCGGAAATAGGGCGTTTGCCTTCCCCCGCATTCCCACAATATATGGGGTTTGGACCCCCCATTGTCTACCATATGTGTATAAATTATATAAAATTAAAACAAATTATAAAAATATAGTTGACAAATGCCGCCATCTATGTATGATAGTGTCCGATACCCTCGAAAAATTTTGTGGTATTCCAGCACGTGGAGGGACCATTGGGCAACAATGCGGTAAAGGAAATCCGGGAAGAACTCCTCATGAGTAAGGCCGAACTGGCTCGGAAGGCGGGTGTGTCTCCCCTGACCATAGACAGGATTGAAAAAGGGATGAACTGTCGGATGGAGACCAAGAGAAAGATCATTCTTGCCCTCGGATATCAGCTTTCCGACAAGGAAAAAATTTTTCCAGAGGACTAGGTTAATATTCGGAAAATGGCTATCGCGAAAAAGAACCAACTCGTAGGGCTCGACATCGGTTCCCATTCCGTAAAACTGGTGGAGATCGATCACACCAAAAAGGGAATGGTGCTGAAAAATGTCGGCGTCATCGGCCTGCCGCCGGAAGCCATCTCCGAGGGTACCATCAAGGAGATGGATATCGTCTCCTCGGCCATCAAGACCCTGTACCGGAACCTGCGTGTGAAGAACAGGAATGTGGCGACGTCCATTTCCGGATACTCCGTGATTGTGAAAAAGATCTCGGTGGGCATGAAGGATGAGGCCGAATTGGAGTCCACCATCCACGATGAGGCGGAACAGTACATTCCATTCGACATCAACGATGTCAATCTGGACTACGATGTCTTGGTCCCGGAGATCCAGCCCGGTGAACCGGAGGAGGGCAAGGGGGAGTCTGAAAAGGAAGAACCGGCCCTCATGGACGTGATGTTGGTGGCGGCCAAACGAGACATTGTTGACGACTACGTGGGCCTGCTGCAGTTGGCGGGACTCCACCCGGCCGTGTTGGACGTAGACGCCTTCGCCATGCAGAATGCCTTCGAGGCCAGCGTGGACGACGTGGCCGGCTGCTTCGCCCTGGTGAATGTAGGGGCCGAGGAACTGGGCATCAACGCCATCAAGAACGGCGTGTCCATGTTTACCAGGGATTCTTCCTTTGGTGGTTTCCAGATCACCGAGGCCATCATGTCCGAACTGAAGGTGGACTACGACGAGGCGGAGAGGATCAAACTGGGAGGCACAAAGCCGGAGAAGGAGAAGGCCGCGCTGGAGGAGATTTTCACCTCCGTCGTCTCGGGGTGGGTCCAGGAGATCAAGCGAGCCCTGGATTTCCTTGCCACGACCTACCCGGACGAGACCATCGAACGCATCCTGGTGAGCGGTGGATCCTGCAGGATCCCCGGTTTTCAGAAATACCTGGAGATGGAGACGGATATCCCGGTTGAAGAGTTCAATCCTTTGGCCAAGCTGGTGATCAATGAGAAGACGTTCGACCCCAAGTATCTGAGCTACATGGCCCCCCAGGTGGCGGTGGCCGTGGGGCTCGCACTTAGAAGCATTGGTGACAAATGATTAGAATTAATCTCCTACCGTTCAGGGCGGCCCGTAAGAAGGAAAACATCAAGAGGCAGATCAGCATTTTTGTGTTGACCACCCTCTTCGCCTTTGCGGCCATGGGGTATGTCTATATCCAGCTCGAAAGCGAGGTCGCGGCCCAGCAGGCCCGGAAGGCGGAGCTGAAAAAGAAGCTCACCAAATATGATAAGACCCTTAAGGAGCTAAAAAAGCTTAAAAAGGAAATCCGCGAAATCCGCGCGAAACTCAAGGTGATTCGGGACCTTGAGAAAAAGAAAACCGGCCCCGTGAAACTCTTGGACCAGATCGCCACGGCCGTACCTAAGGAAAAGCTGTGGCTCAGGAGTCTCAAAGAAAAGAAGGGCCGACTTACCCTCCAGGGCACGGCCATGGATAATGAGACGGTGGCCCTGTTCATGACGAATCTGGAGGCCTCCCCGCTCATCCGGACGGTGGACCTGAAAAACACGCGCTTGAAACGCATCAAGAAATACAAACTCAACGTCACCGATTTTGTCCTTGAATGCAAGACCACGGCGTTCAAGAAAAAGAGGAAGGCCAAGGGAAAAGCTCGAAAGCGGCGCTAGCCCGTGCCGGTCGCCTGAGGAAACAGAATCGTTATGGAAGAGAGCTCCTTTTTTGAAAGAGTCGAAAAGATCAAGATGCTTTACAGGGTCTTGATCCTGGTGGGCACCCTCGTGGTTTTGGGGGGGCTCTTCGTCTGGCTCGTGGTGGTGCCGAAGACCGGACAGATCCAGAAGACTTCGAAACAGATAACCAAGCTGAACGAGAAGCTGACCCAGGCCAAGATCCGGACCCGTAACATAGAGAAATTCAGGGCCGACCTGAAGGAGGCCGACACCCAGTTCAAGCAGGCCCTGCACCTTCTTCCCGACAAGAAGGAGATCCCCGGCCTGCTCAGGACCATTACCAAGCTGGGAGACGAGTCCCGTCTCCAGTTCCGTCTGTTCAAGCCCAAGAAGGAGAAGCGCAGGGGGTTTTATTATGAAATCCCTGTGGACATCGAGGTCAGCGGGAAATACCATGACGTTGCGGTGTTTTTCGACCGGGTCGGGCGCATGGAGCGGATTGTCAACATCCTGGACGTGCGTATGAAACCGATCAAGGGACAGTCCACGACACTAATCACGAAGTGCAAGGCCGTCACATACCGATTCAGAGGAAAACCGAATGAAAAGCGCGTCAAAAAGAAAAAATAGGGTCTTCCTCAGCGTCCTTTTTTTCTTGGCCCTCTTTGCGACCCCGGCTGCTGCCGGTGCCCGTAAAGTGCTTCAAAAGCCGACCCGGCCGCCGGCTTTCGTGAAAGGGCCGGTCCCCGGTTCCGTTGATACGGCGAAGTTGGATCTTCTAAAGAGGGGATCAAAAGAAAATGAAGTGTATGACCCGACGGGAAAACCCGATCCCTTCAAGTCCTTCATAGCCAAGCAGGAAGAATACGAGGCGAAGAAGAAGATCAAGCCCAAGACCTACCTCCAGACGCTGGACCTCTCCCAGTTGGACCTGATTGCTACGGTCTTGAGCAGCAAGGGTAACTGGGCCATGGTCCGGGATGCCAAGGGCCTGGGTCACGTGGTCCGCAAGGGAACGCTCATCGGTACGAACGAGGGCGTCGTGGAAAGGATCCTGGAGGGGGAGATCCTGATCAGAGAGAAGCACATGGACATTCGTGGCAATACGGTGGTCCGGGTGGTGAGGAAGAAGATGGCCACTAAAAAGTAAGGCCGGCCCGGGGCCCCACGGCTAATGGGGAGGCCTCGGATAGGGTGTTGAAAAAGGTAGCGAGAGCAGGTGAGGCAAGGCAAATAGGGAGACGAAAAAGCGGAGTTTTCATATTAAAATGTTTTGAGTCGCATTTTTATCCGGGCGTCCACAAACGCAGCAGTTTTTGACAACTGTCAGTAAGAGGAAGAGAAGATCAGCAGTGTATAAGTTTTTCGGGAGATCATCCATGGGCAAGTACCGAAGCGTCAAGAAACCTATCCACTACCGTCTTCTGTGGGGGCTGATCCCGGCGGCACTGTTCTTTTTGTACGGGTGCGCCACCGGGGGGCCCAAACAGCCCGCCCCGGCGGGGAACGCAGGACCCAGGATTGAGGCGGTGAACGTCACTTCCTTCGGCGGTGAAATGACCGTGGTGGAGGTGGTCAGCGACAAGACCGCACCTTTCACGGCATTCCAGCTCGTATCTCCGCCCCGGATCGTGATGGACATCCAGGCCGTTCCCACCCAGACCCTGGACCGGGTCAAACGGGTGGACGACGGCAACCTGGTCCAGGTCCGACTGGAAGAAGGCAAAGAAAAGGACTCCAATTCCAGGATGGTCTTGACCCTTGCAAGGCCCGTGGAATACAAGGCCGCCACCCGTCGCAATATCATCACCCTCACGCTGACACCCAAGAAAGAGGCGGCCGGGGAGAAGGCTCGCGCCGTGGAACCGATGCGTTCCGTAAGCCCCACCGAGACCACGGAAGCTTCGCAGGAAAAAATGGAACCCAAAGAGCCCAGGATTTTCTTCAAGCCCGGAGCCGGAGGGCGCCTCACCCGGGTGCTGGGCGTCGATTTCACCATGCTGGATCATGGAAAGTCCCGGCTGCTGGTGACCACGGATCGCAAGGTCCGCTACGAACTTGACCGCAAAGGCCCCAAGACCCTCGTCCTGTCCCTAGACGGGGCCACCATTCCGCCGCTGCTCATGCGCCGGCTCGATTCTTCTTACTTCGAGGGGGCGGTGGACCGCGTCAAGGCCACCTATTCGGGGCCTGAAAAACGGGTCGATCTGGCCATCCTCCTCCGGGAGATGGTGCCTTTTCACCTGGACCAAACAGACAAGGGCATTCGCATTGATTTCGGAAAGACGGATGTGGCCCCCCGTGAAAAGCGAGTCGTGCCCCTCGCACTAAAGGAAGGCGCGGTCAAGACCACCCCTCTGGCCCAAGCGGCCACACAAATGCAACAGGCGGCTCAACCCATGGTGTCGGCCGCCGCCCCCGCCCCCGTGAGGAAGTATTATACGGGCAAGAAAATGACCATGGATTTCGTGAACGCGGACGTGACGAATATCCTGAGGCTCATCGGAGAGGTGAGCGGTCTGAACATCATTTGGGGGCCTGAGGTGAAGGGAAAGGTCTCCATGCGGCTCAAGAACGTGCCCTGGGACCAGGCCTTTGATCTTGTCTTGATGAATAACAACCTCGGCAAACGCAGGGAAGGCAATGTGATCTGGGTCACCACGGCCGCCAAGCTGGCCAAGATCGAGGCCGAAGAAGAAAGAAAGCGGCGCGAGGCGGAAAAGCGCAGGCGCAAACTCGCGGAGGCTGCCAGGAAGGCGAAACTCCTTGAGCCGCTTCGCACGGAATATCTGGCCCTTGATTTCGCCAAGGCTGCGGAAGTGAAAAAACATATCGTGGTGAGCAAGCGGGGCAGCATCAGCGTGGACAAGCGCACCAATACCCTCATCCTGCGGGATGTGGCCGCCAACATCGAAGAGGCCAGGAAGGTGGTCAAACGCTTCGATACCCCTGTGAAGCAGATCATGATCTCGGCGCGTATCGTGGATGCCTCCACCAACTTCAGCAGAGACTTGGGCGTGCGCTGGAACAGCATCGAGGGGCAGCACAGGGGGACGACCAGCCTGTCGTGGTCCGGAAAACCGCTCTGGGCCCCGCAAAACACCGAAACCAATTTTACGGCCGGCAGCGACGTGCGCTACGGAGGATCCTTCTCCACCAACGCCCCGGATGGATGGTCCGGCAACATAGGACTCAATTTCGCCAAGCTCACCACGTCCGCCCTTGGCGGCATGGCCCTGGACGCATCCCTGGCGCTTGCGGAGACCGAAGGAAAGGTGCGCATAATTTCCGCCCCGAAAGTCCTTGCCAGCAACGGCGAAAAAGCGGCCATCAGCCGGGGCGACATTATCTACAAAGATGTGGTGACCGCGGATCAGATCGATACCAAGGAACTCAAGGCCACACTTTCCCTTACGGTC
>JAFDIS010000157.1 GCA_019307945.1 Deltaproteobacteria bacterium
GAGAAGGTGGACGTCACTTTTTACGCGGATCCGGCGGGCACCATCGAGATCGAGCCCGACGACCCGGGCGCCGACCCCCGGCTGGTCCGCATTGACCTCAAGGAGGACGTGGACATCGAGGCTGGGGGCGTGGTGAGTGCGGATTCGGGTGGTAACATGTTCCTGGGGTCCGAAGGCGACATCCTGATCGACCGGGTGGATGCGGGCGGCCTTGCCCGCATCAAGGGCCAGGGCGGGCTCTATGACGCCAGGACGGGGGTTTCGGGCTGGGTCAATATCCTGAGCGGCGATCTGATCCTGGAGGCCGAGGATCAGAGCATCGGTACAGCGGCCGACCCCATGGCAACGGACCTCCAAACGGGCGCCACCCTGGTGGCCAGGGCAGGGCACGACATATATCTCCGGGAATCGGACGGCGACCTGGTGATCTCGGAGGTCTTTTCCAACGACAGCGCAGACCTCCGGGCCGACGGGTCCATCCTGGACGCCTTTGATGACGACGCATCCACCCGGTCCTGGAATATTTACACCGGGACCCTGAACCTGGAGGCGGGAACGGGTCTTGATACGGAAGGCGGCATCGGTGCGGACGGGCACAACCTGGAGATCGATCTTCAGACGGGACCCGTAACGGCCCGGGCGGACCAGGGGATCTATCTGCACGAGACCGTGGGCGACATGTGGGTGGACCTGGTGCAATCTCATGACGGGGACGTCTCCCTCAGAGCCCAGGTCTCCATCCTGGAGTCCGACACTGGGCCGGAACTGACGCCCTCGGTGATCGGCAACAACATCACCCTCACGGCGGAACTGGGCGCCGTGGGGGCACCCGGGGGCGACGACCTGGACATCGACTCGGCGTACTCGGGGGCAGGGACGCTGACCTCTTCCAGCGAGTTTAACACATACGTGCGGGAGCCCGTGGGGGATCTCAGGCTCCATACCGTGGCCACCAATGCGGGCACGGCTTTCATCCTGGCACCGGTGGGCAATATCTATAACGGCAATCCCGGCGGGGTGAACGTCCTTTCGGGCAAGACCTACCTCTTTGCAAGCCTCAACATCGGCGATGACGGAAATGCCATCACCACGGAGGTGGGAAACGTGGAGGGTCAGTCCACCACCGGCAGCACCTGGGTGAGCAACACCGGACCCCTGGAAGTGGGAGGCGTGGTGGACGGTTCAGACCCGGGCGTGGAAGCGGGAGGCTCGGTTGACATTGAGGCCGCGAGCCCGGTGACCATCACGGAGGACATCGAGGCTGTGGGCAGGATCCACGTGCGCGCCACGGACGACGACACGGATGGAGGCCCGAACGAGGCCGACGACCTCACGGTGAAAAGCGGAGTTACGGTGCGGTCCACGGGCGACATGGTGCAGCTTGAGGCAGGAGACGACCTCCTGATCGAGGCAGGCGCCTCGGTGGAGGCCGCAACCCGCGTGGAACTTCGGGGTGATTACGGAAACGCGGACCCAGGTATTGGGACGAACATCACCATCCACGGAAGCGTGAACGCCCCGGAGATCGAAATCTACGGGGAGGCGGACCAGGACGAGGTCCTGATCGACGTGGGGTACCCCCAAGACGCCTTCACGGGCCATGCAAGGGTCTTCGGGGACGCCGAAGAGGATCTCATCACCGTCAATCGTCTCCACACCCGTTCCGCATCCCTCGATCTCGACGGAGAGGGGGGTACGGACACATACGTGGTGAACACCCGGGGGGGGAGCACGGACTATCTCATTAATGTCTTTGACACCGGGACCGATGCGGGCACCGACACTTTGACGGTCTACGGTACCGACGATCCGGATGACTTTCTCCTGCGGGCAAGCCGCAACGATTACCCCGGGGGCCTGGCCTTCGTTGCCTCCCTTCACGGGGAGCCTGTCTCGGACGTCGAGCGCATCAACTACAACAAGGACCTCGAAGGTCTGACCCTGGAGACCCTGGGAGGCGACGACCGGGTCACCCTGGACGACAACTGGACGTTCACCACCATCAGGGGCGGCACGGGGGATGACACCTTCCAGGTGGGACAGCTCTTTGAAACCGACCGGGACGCGGCAGCAGGCCTTGGACCCCTGGACGTGATGGAGACCACTCTGACGACCCGTGGCTACCTGACAAACGGGGTGAGCTATGACACCACAATCGAGGGCAATGAAGGAAACGACGCCTTCACGGTCTTCAGGAACAAGGCCGCTCTCGACCTTTCGGGCGGCACGGGGGATGACCTGTTCCTGGTCCGGGCCTTCGCCTTGGAAGGCTCCACGGATACGGGCGATTATGGAGAGAAGCGCACGGATCTCGTCTCTTACGTTATCAACGGAACCATCACCATCAGTGGGGGCGAGGGCGACGACCACGTGGAGGTCCTGGGCACCGAGTTCGCAGATCCTGTGGTGGTTACTGATCAGGGCGTCTTCGGCATGGGCCTCACCGTTCAGTACGAGGAGGTGGAGCGGCTCGACGTGGACACCGCGGAAGGGGACGATGAACTCTACGTGATGAGCACCAGTGCGCTGGTGGAAACACATCTATTTGCTGGCTTGGGGAGCGACAGGATAGGCGTTGCTGGTGATGCACCCGGGGTGGTTTCCCAGGGTGGAATCCGTCCAGCCGAACCCGGCACCCACACCACGGATGCTATTGCGGGACCGCTCTTCGTGGACGGCATGGGCGGTACCGGCACGGCCGGCGTGGGGGCGCTGGTCATGCTGCCGGGAGAGACGGACGAATCTTCCCAGGACGGGACGGTGCAGGCCTATACCGGGACCGGAGCGGGAGGCGCCACCGACACCATGACGGTCCTTACAACGGCCCTTCAAACCGTGGCCCTTTCCCTGGGGCTTCCCAACGTGAGCGATCTTGCGGCCCGCAGGTACACTCTCCAGGTCTCGGCCGGAGCGGGCAGGGGACGTTTCTGGCGGATCACCGGGGTTACGGACAACGGCGACGGCACAAGCGACGTCACACTCCAGAATCCCACCGTGCCCGCGCCTGAGTGGGGACTGCCGGCCGGCGGGAGCCAATTTAGAGTCACCAAACTTTCCCCCAACTTCTTTGAAGCAGAAGGGGAACGGGTGGATTTCGCCTCCGTGTTCAATGATGCCTCGGTATCTGACGACACGGGCACCCTCACGGCCTCACGCCTATCGGGCCTGGGTATGGGACCGGACACGGTGATTGCATCTCGAAGGCTGCCGGGTGGAATCACCTACCACGACCTGGAGGTCCTGGATGTGACCTTGGGTTCCGGCGGCGATACATTTTTTGTTGAGGGCACCACGAAACGTGAAGACTTTCAGGTATGGACTCTGCTCCACACGGGGGCCGGAGACGATGTGGTCACGGTCTCCCTGGGTGCCGATACTGACGGCCGGTTCGCCCTTGACACCGGATCCGGTGACGACACCGTGGACGCCTCCTTCTCCAGCCTGCCCCTGGTGATTTTCGGCGGGACCGGGAAGGACACCATTGAGGGCGGTATCGGGCATGACATCCTTTTCGGGGACCAGGGCCGGGTGGACTTCACGAACGCGCAAGGGGCCGTGGTCACCAGGCTCGGAACCGCCCTCCCAACTGCGCAGAGTACGGTGGAATCGGCCGCAGCCTCCAGTCTAGTGGACGGGTCGGCGGCTTTTCCGGTGGAAAACGGCGGGCTTTCGGGCCTCAGGGTCGTGATCGTGGAGGGGACCGGAGCGGGCCAGTCGAGGCTCATTTCGTCCAATACCGCTACCGAACTTATCCTGGCCGAAGCGTGGGACGTGGTTCCGGATGGCACGAGCCGCTATCGGGTGGCAGGGGTTCCCCGGGATCAGACGGACGGGACGTTCCGTGACCCGGCCCAAATCCTGGTGCTGGATCCGGATGTGGGCGGAGACGACGTGATTCGTTCCTCCTTCGGGGATGACCTTGTCTACGGCGGGGCGGGGCATGATGCGGTGAAAGGCGGGCCCGGCACGGATACCCTTTACGGCGGTTCCGGGGACGATATCCTGGAGGCCGGGTGGGGTGCTGGCGATCGTCTTTACGGTGAAGCGGGCCAGGATGTTCTCTACGGCTCGGACGACGGGGCGGATACGTTGGAAGGGGGCTCCGGAAACGACCGGCTCTTCGGCCTGAGCGGCAATGACGTCATGGCAGGGGGTCCGGGTGATGACATCATGGAGGGCGGTCCGGGAGACGATCTCCTGCAAGGTGACGAGGGTTCGGATCTCATTGTGGGAGGCGCGGACCACGACATTCTTTACGGGCATAATGACGCGGTAAGCCCTGATGACGACGCCGTGGATTATATCTACGGCGACTTCGGGGCCTCCGAAGTTACGGCGGGCTCCGGGCAGGATGCCATTTACGGGGGCGGCGGCAACGACCTCCTCTTTGGCGAGGGGCAAGACGACGACATCATCTCAGGCGGAGATCCCAGCGACCTGGTCAACTACGGGGATCCGGGCGACGGTCCCGGGTTCGTTACATCGCCTACTCCTACCCCTGACCCGGCGCTTCGCACCGATCTGACCTACGAAAGGGCGGAACAGAGCCTGCCCGCGGGTGTGGACGAGGCGGGCCGGTGGGCGGAGCTTTCGGGTTCCGCGGCCTTAGGCGGCGTGAGCGGGAACGAGGGGCTCTCCATGGAACCTGCCGTTGCGGCGGATGCGTCCGGCGGCCGGTACGTGGCCTGGGCGGACAACCGCAACGGCAACTTTGAAATCTACGTGGCATATCATTCGGGCGGCATCTGGCAGCAGCTTGCAGGAAGCGCCGAGCAGGGA
>JAFDIS010000158.1 GCA_019307945.1 Deltaproteobacteria bacterium
TACCAAGAACCGAACCTCACAATCAAGAGAGACGAATGTGTGAGCCTCAGTGTTGTAGGAGGCTTTCCACCTTACACGTGGCACGTGGAGCCGGGTTCAAGATATTTCCTCGCCGCCCCCCGCTTCTGCCGGGCCCTGGTCTGGGGCCCGCCCGATTTTGCACGGGATCCCCCTGAGCTGCACCGCGCCGGTGGAAAGCTCCTCCGGCGACCCGTCAACCAGTATGTTGAGGTTGGATTTTCTCCACCCGAAAAGGTCCTCTTTCTCTTCGGGGTACCACCAGCCGAAGGCGGGCATCACCACCCGGCGGTCCAGTTCCTCGTTGAAGCGCACCCGTTGCACGATCCTGCCCTTCCTCGTCTCGATATGGGCCAGGTCCCCTTCTGCCAGGCCCGCGCGCGCTGCCGTCTCAGGGTGAATCTCCACCACGGCCTCGGGATAGCTCCGTCTCATGCCTGGATCCATTCGGTAGCCGGAAAGCATGAAACCGGTCTCCTTCCGGTTCGTGAAGATCAGGGGGTATTCCTCGGAGAGGGAGGACACCTGGCGGGCCTTCATCATCTCTTCGTAATAGGGCAGGGGTGCGATGCCCAGGGCTTCCATTCGTTTGGAGTAGATCTCCATCTTGCCCGAGGGCGTCTTGAAAAACCGCTCTTCGTTGCCCTTCAGGTAGTATTTCTTGGGCGGAATTATCCTCCGCTTTGTGAACTCCTCGAAGGTCATGCCCGCGGGCTCCAGCATGAAGTCCAGGACCTCGTCCACGTCTTCCCAGAAATACTCACCTACCCCAAGCCTTTTGGCCAGTTCGTTCAGGATCTTCATGTCCGCCCAGGCCTCCCCGGGCGGATCCGTAAACTTGGGGTCGCACTTCACGTAGCCCACCCAGGCGGGCCAGTATGCGATGGTGGCATGTTCGCCGGGCAGGGCGGCGGGCAGAACGATGTCCGCAAGCTGTGTGGTGGGAGTGTGGAAGATATCGGCCACCACCATGAATTCCAGCTTCTTGAGGGCCTCGTATGTGGCCCCCGCGTCCGGGTAGGTGCTCAATGGGTTGGTCACGAAAAACAGGGCCGTCCGAATGGGATAGGGCTCCCCGGTGAGGATGGTGTTCACAAGGGTCTGGGTGGGAACGTAGGCCGAGCCCACGGCCAGGATGAAGTCGTTCGCAATGGAGTTTTCTTTCAACCGGGGGATGCCCTTGGGAAAGTAGAACCGACCCGGCCGGTAGAATTGGTCTTGCTCCTTGATGACCAGACCTCCGGGCACACCCACGCTTCCGGTGAGTCCATTGAGGATGGAGACCGCCCTGCAGGTCTGAAGGGCGGCCACGGTCCCTTCAAGGGCGTTTCCAGACCCCAGGATGCTGGGCCTTCCGGCCGCGAACATCCGGGCTGCCGCCATGACCTGATCCGCGGGGACCCAGGTCTCCCGTTCCACATCCTGCAGGGAAAAGGTGGCCACGTGTGCTTTCAGATCCTCGAAGCCCACGGTCCACCCGGCTACGAAGTCCGGGTCGTAGAGGCCTTCCTCGATTATCACCTTTATCATGCCCAGGGCCAGCACGCCATCCATCCCCGGCTTGGGTTTGATCCAGAGATCCGCCCTTTCCGCGTAGTCGATCTTTCCGGGGTCAACCACGATGAGCTTGCAACCCCTGGCAAGGCGGGCATCCAGTTCAGAGGGCATCATGCCGTTAAAGGTGCCGCCGATATGGCGCGGATTGTTGCCCCAGATCATAACGGCGCCGGTCCGCTCGGTGTCGTCGTCCGCGTTCACCATCATTGACCCGAACGTATACAGGTTAGCAGCCCCGGTCTGTACCCCGCAGTAGCACCCGGGCGTGATTACGTTGGGCGTTCCAAAGACCGTGGCGAGACGCTGCCCAAAGGCGAATTCCAGCCCTTTGGGCTCGCCCAGGACCATGGCCACGCTCTGGGCACCCGACTCCTTCTTGCAAACGAGCATCTTCTGGGCGATGGTATCCAGGGCCTCGTCCCAGGAAATGCGCTCCCACTTGCCCTCACCTTTTGCTCCGACCCGCCTGAGAGGGTGCCGTAGCCGGTCCGGGTGATTGTAGGTAGCGGGGATGGTCCTGGGTCCCTTTGCGTCAGGGCACACATCGGACGGGATACCGCTTTCCTTGTCAGCGGTGACCTTGACAACCCTGCCTTCGTCCACGTGGGCGATGAGGCTGCAGTGCTTTCCGCAAAAAAAGCAGAAAAAGCCGTGTTTACTGATAGACATGACGATCCTCGCTTTCCCTCCCGGGGCTGAACCGGGGCCCACGTCCGGCGGGGATACCGGTGAGCCCATCCTTGCACTATCGACCGGCCCAGAATCTTATCACAAACCACGTGGTTCCTCCAGGCCAAGAGCACTCTTATGGCGCGCCCCCACCCGGGAGCACCATACCCGCCCCATGAGCCTCCCGGTCTCAACCAAGGCCGCCCCGCCTGATCAGACGGCCACGTGAACCGGCACGGCCCCCAGCACACGGAGAAGCACATCGGGTGCTATCCTGGCCAGGAGTCCCCTTTTGCCGGCGTTGATGTAGATTTCCGGAAGCGAAAGGACGCTGGCTTCCACGTAGACGCTCATCTCCTTGGGTTCGAACCGGCGATGCCCGCCGCGCTTGACTTCTTCCTTGAAGTCGGGCATCTCGGCGGCCGAGATGGTGGCCAGGTTTCGCTTGCGGGCCTCGAAGTGCACCATCACGAAGATGGAAAAAAAGTAGAGATGGAAAAAAAGTAGATCACGGCCGGGAAAAGTCCGGCCACGGCCACCTTGAGATAAGGGATGTTCAGGAACTCGGCGATTACAAAGGCGGCCGCACCCATAACGGGGGGCATGATTTGGCCTCCGGAGGAGGAGCACGCCTCCACGGCGCCCGCGAAGTAGGGCCGGTAGCCGATGCGCTTCATCAGGGGGATGGTGAAGCTGCCCGTGGTGACTACGTTGGCCACCGCAGAGCCTGAAACGGACGCCATGAGGCAGGAGCTGACCACCGAGGCCTTGGCAGGTCCACCCACCCTTGCCCCCGTGAGCGCCAGAGCCACGTTGATAAAGAAACGCCCGGCTCAGGCCATGTCAGTTCCAGAGAATAAAGGAATCCCGACGCCGCACCTCCTTCTCGAGGCCCTCCAGGATATGTTTCCGGCCGTTTTGGATATGCTTGCGAATGATTTCGCAGGCCTGCTCCCCGTCCCCGGCCGCAAGGGCATCGTAAACCTCCTTGTGTTCCTTCTCGGCCTCCCGCATCCGTTCCATGGCCAGGCGCTCGGGGCGGTACATCAGGTACAGGCGGTCGAAGACCTGGCGGAGGAACCTTTCTCCAATACGATGACCGCTGAAAGAGGCAAGAGCAATGTGCAGCCGGGCGTCGCACCAGAGCCTTTCACGGGTATAGGCCAGGCCGCGAACGCCTTCATGTTCGGCCATCAAGCCCCGGAGCTGTTCCAGTTGGTCTTCCGAGATGATCTCGGCGGTCTTCCGTACCAGGAACCCCTCGATCAGACCGCGCATCTCATAGAGCTCTTTGACGTCATCCAGGTTTGCATCGGGTACGTAGAATCCCTTGTGGGCCTCGGAGTGCACCAGGCCCTCGTTCTCCAGGCGGGTCAACGCCATGATCACCGGTGTCTGGCTCATTCGGAGTTTGCCGGCGATGTCCTGATACCGGAGCCGCTGGCCGGCCGCCAGTTCATTGTAAAACATCATGCGTTTGATCTGCTGATAGGCCTTGTCCACCAGGGACGCGGGGGTTTTCACTACTTTTCCGCCGGAAGTCTCCTCTGATCTTGCCTTCTTGCCGGCCATAACCATGCGGAACCCCCATGTTTTCTTGGGGAATAAGGAAAATATTGCTTTTTACAAGGGATAATATTAGATTTCTAATATTCTATTACGGATCGTCTTGTCAAGGATCTAAAAGCGATACCTTACGAAATTCAGTGAGCAAGAACTCGGTAATGAGGCGCGCAAAGATACGCGGAGGTCACTGAATCCCGGGGCGGGGTGTGTACCAGGCACATCGCTTCCGGGAAAAACAAGGAGCCTGGGCGTGGCCGAGGGTTTTGCCATCACCATCGTGGGAGCGGGCGTCGTGGGTTGCGCCCTTGCAATGGAACTGGCGGGGGCCGGAGAGGAAGTCCTCGTGCTTGAAATGAACCACGGGGTAAGCAGGGGCGAGAACCAGTCCACCCGCAACTCCGGTGTCATTCACGCAGGGCTTTACTATGACCAGCGCACCCGGCCCCTCAAGGCTTCCCTGTGCGTGGCGGGGAACCGAATGCTCTATCGTTTCTGTGAGCGTTTCGGGGTTCCGGCCCTCAAGACCGGAAAACTGGTGGTGGCGACCACCGGGGCCGAACATGCAATCCTTGAAACCTATGCCCGCAGGGCCGTGGAAAACAACGTCCCGGCCATATTGATCCACGGGGACCGGGTACGGGAGTACGAACCCCGAATCAAGGCCCGTGCAGCCCTCCTGCTGCCCACATCGGGCATCGTGGACGCCGCAGCGCTGCTGCATAAACTCTATGCGTTGGCCTCGGCGGCGGGGGCCCGGTTCGTAACCGAGACCAGGGTGGTGGGGGCGAAGAGCCGACGGGATGGAATCGAAGTGGAAGTAAGATATCGCGACGGTGCCCGGGACCGCTTCCTCACCGGAAGGCTGGTGAACAGCGCGGGACTCTATTGTGACGAAGTAGCCCGGATGGTGGACCCGGCCTCTCCGTACCATGTGGACCCCTTGCGCGGTGAGGCCATGAAATTTTACCGGACCAAACGGCCGGAGTTGGACGTAGCCGTGATGAACGTGTACCCCACGCCCACCAAGACCATCACCGACCGGGGCGTATACTTCACCGTGGGCGTGCATCTGACCCCTACGCTGGACCTGGACGGCCGGGGAGATCCGATCCTAGGTCCGGTGGTGACCGTGGGGCCCTTGAACCGGCAGGCCGCAGGCAAAGAGGATTACGGCGGCGAGTTTCGTCCCTCGTCCGAGTTTCACGAACGGGTTAGAGGCTTTTTCCCCGGACTTGAGGAAGAAGACCTCGAACCCCACCAGGCGGGTATCCAGGCCCGCCTCGTGGGTCATGCCGACTGGGTAGTGGAATTGAGTCCCGCCGAATCCCGCTGCCTCAATCTGCTGGGTATCGACAGCCCCGGACTCACCGGCGCACTGGCCATCGCCCGCAAGGCGCGGGAAATGATGCTGGGTGCATGAGGATACGACAGAGGGGAGGGAATATTTGACATGGGTCTGACCCTTATGGAAGGAAACGAGGCCGTGGCGTGGGGGGCCTTTGACGCCGGGTGCCGCTTCTTTGCAGGCTACCCCATCACCCCGGCCACCAGCATCTACAACACGATGCTCAACCTGCTGCCGCCTGCAGGTGGGGTGGTGCTCCAGGGTGAGGACGAAATCGCATCCCTGGGTTACTGCCTCGGCGCCTCCATGGCGGGTCGCAAGGCCATGACGGCCACGTCGGGGCCCGGCATCAGCCTTTACAGCGAGCACATCTCCTTTGCCCTCGCTTCCGAGATCCCGGTGGTAGTCGTGGACGTTCAGCGCCTGGGGCCCAGCACGGGCTATGCCACGAAAGGGGCCGACGGTGACATCCAGTTCCTGCGCTGGGGCAATTCAGGAGGCGTGCCCGGCATTGTGCCGGCCCCGGTGGATGTGGCCGACTGCTATCTCCTGACCATGCACGCATTCAACCTCGCCGAACGATATCGCTGCCCCGTCTTCATTGCCTCCAGCAAGGAGATCGGCATGACCCGGGAATCGGTGGACCTGCAGGCCCTGGAGCGGCCCGCACCGGTGGAGCGCGCCCGAAACCCCGAGGGGGACGAATATCTGCCCTTCCGTCCGGCGCCCGGGACCGATGTGCCCTATTTCGCGCCCATCGGCGGCGAGGTCTTATCTCGCCTGACCTCCTCAATGCACGGAGAAGACGGCTATATCACCCCGGACCCTTCACAGATCCGCTCCCTGGTGGAACGGCTGCACCGAAAACTGATAGCAGTGGTGGACCGGTTTTCCTTCCACCAAGCCCACCTGGAAGCTGACAGTGATACGCTTTTGATTACCTACGGCGTAACGAGCCGTGCGGCCCGCCGGGCCTGCAAACAGATATCGGAGCAGGGCAACCCCATCTCCCACCTGGTCCTCAAGACCCTATGGCCGGTTCCCGAAAACCTTATCCGCAGCACGGCCGCGGCCTATGACCGGGTGGTGGTGGTGGAGGCGAACCTGGGGCAATATGTCCGGGAAACCCGTCGGGTGCTGGTCGGAAAGACAGTTACCTTCTTCGGGTCCATGGACGGAAAACTGATCACCCCTGAAGAAATCATGGAGGCAGTGCATGCCTGAAACGCTGCTTAACAAGGATCGGCCGCCCATCTTCTGCCCCGGATGCTCCCACGAGCAGGTGCTTCACGCGCTGGACAGGGCCTTCCTGGACATGGGCCTTACCGGAAACCAAATCTGCATGGTGAGCGACATCGGCTGCTCGGGTTTTTTCGACGTATTTTTCAACACCCATGCCCTGCATGGGGTCCATGGAAGGGCACTGACCTATGCGGCGGGCATTAAACTGTGCCGGCCCGATCTTCATGTTGTGGTGACAATGGGCGACGGGGGCCTGGGCATAGGCGGGGCCCACGTCCTGGCAGCATGCCGCCGCAACCTGGACCTGACCTTGCTGGTCTTGAACAATTTCAACTTCGGCATGACCGGGGGGCAGTTCTCGGTCACCACGCCGGCCGAGGCCACGGTGGGCTCCGGGTTCCTGAACAAGCTGGAAAAACCGTTGGACCTGGCATCCGTGGCCTCGGCCGCCGGCGCCCCCTATGTATGTCGGTGTTCCACTTATCAGAAGGACCTGCCGGAAATCCTTCAGCGTGCCATAGCCTACAAGGGCTTTTCCGTGGTGGAGATCATCGGAATCTGCCCGGGGCGTTACACCAAAAGGAACAAAATAACGCCCCGGAGCATAGCAGCCCAAATCGAGACCCAGGGTGCCCAGTGCGGGGAGGTGTCCGCCAACCGGCGCGCCGAGTACGGCGAGGCATACCGGAAGGAATGCGTTTCGCTCGCACCCCCTTCGCGCCCGACGCACCTGGAGGCCAGGTTCAAACCGCCCCAATCGGAGCGGCAGGAAGTGGTTTTCCTGGGCGCAGCCGGACAAAGGATCATCAGCGCAGGGGAAATCCTGGGGCTGGCCGCCCTGAGCGGGGGCCTGCACGCCTCTCAGAAGAACGAGTACAACGTCACGGTGCTCAGGGGCCCTTCAATAGCCGAACTCATCCTTTCCCCCGAGCCCATCGACTACAACGGTTCCA
>JAFDIS010000159.1 GCA_019307945.1 Deltaproteobacteria bacterium
GAGACGCCCAAGAGAGGTGGAGACCTGGTGAGCGGTTACGGGCAGTTTCCCCGTCACTTCAACCACGCCATCCAGTCAGGCGCGGCAACGGCCACGCCCGGTACCCAGATCTTTGCCTCCCTGGTGTAGATCAATGAAAATTTCGAACCGATTCCTTACCTGGCAAAGGACTGGGATGTCTCGCCCGATCGGCTGACCTATACGTTTCATTTGGTCCGTGGGGCGACCTTTCACGACGGAAGCCCCATCACTTCGGAAGATGTGGCGTTTTCATTCGAAACGGTCAAGAAAAATCACTCCTTCGGCCCTTCAATGCTGGGGCCCGTGGACCATGTGGAGACGCCCGATCCCTACACGGCGGTCTTCAAATTATCCAAACCGCACCCGGCCTTTTATTTGGTCCTTTCCCCGCCGCTTCTGCCTATTCTGCCCAGGCATGTTTACAACGAAAAGGAGCACGGCCCGATCCGCAAAAACCCAGCCAACGTGAAACCCGTGGGCTCGGGGCCTTTCAAACTCGTGGAGTACAAACCCGGCGACCATTTCATCCTGGAGCGCTACGAGAATTATTTCCGCCCCGGAAAACCTTACCTGGATCGTATCATCGGAAGGAGGATCAAGGACCCCAGCGCAAATTTTATTGCCTTGAAGAACGGCGACTTCCACATGGCCATGTTTAATGCGGGCATCCGTCTGAAACAACTGGAGGCCCTGAAAAAGATGGGTCATCTGGTGGTCTCACCCAAAGGTTATGAGGGTATTGCGGCCATCTATTTTCTCGAGTTCAATCTGCGGAAAGACCAATTTAAGGACGTTCGGGTAAGACGCGCTATTGCCCATGCCATAGACAAGGATTTCATCACGAAAAAGCTTCATGGCGGCTACTCGAGACCGGCTACAGGCCCGATCCACAGGTCCCTTCCTTTTTACACGAGCAATGTGCGCAAATACGAATATAACCTGGAAAAGGCGAACCGCCTGCTGGACGAGGCAGGCTTTCCCCGGAAAAAGGGAGGTTTTCGTTTTTCCGCCGGCATCACATGGTACCCCGGGGAACCTGACAGCATGGATACCATCGCCCATTATCTCAAACCCCAGCTCAAGAAGATCGGAATCGATCTGAAATTGCAACCGCCGGCGGATTTCGTGTCGTGGTACAGGACCGTGGCCGGGTGGAAGCATGACCTGACCATGAGCAATATCTTCAGCTTCGCTGATCCCATGATCGGGGTCCACCGACTCTACCGGTGCGACAACCAGAAGCATGTGGTCTGGACCAACACCTCCGGGTATTGCAATCCCAAGCTGGATCAACTCATGGAAAAGGCAGCCGTGGAAATGGATTTCGAGAAAAGAAAGGCCCTCTACGCCAGATTCCAGCAGATCCTGACGGAAGATCTCCCCCTCATCTGGACCCATGAGGCTCCTTACAAGACGATCTATCATAAGGACCTCAGGAATGTCGTGCGGGGTATCTGGGGGTCCATGACGCCTGCTGATTCTACGTACTGGAAGGACGGGCATACACCCAGGTGAGGGACCGGACCTGGGAAACTGGGTCCCGGCTAATGTACAGGGGTAATTGGGCGAAGGATTGGGGCCATCCTTTTGGGGTGGCCCCCGTCCCCCCATTTCCAGGCTGATTCGACCATGAAATTTTTCTTCGCTGTGCTTCGAAAAATAGGATATGCCCTGCTGTTGTTGGTGGCGGTGCTCGTCCTCAACTTTATGCTCATCCATATCGCCCCCGGGGATCCCGTTGACACCCTGGTGGGGGAGATGGGCGGCGCCTCACCGGAGCTAATCGCAAAATTGAGAGCGGACTACGGGTTGGACCGGAGCCTTCCCGAACAGCTCTTTACGTATATTGTCAATGTGGCAAAGGGAAATCTCGGCATGTCGTTTACCTATGATCAACCCGTGATTTCCCTGATTTTGGACCGACTTCCTGCTACACTCCTCCTGGTCCTCTCGGCGCTCGTGATGGCCGTGCTTCTAGGGACTTTCCTGGGGGTGGTGGCGGCCCAAAAACCCCGCAGCCCATTCAGCCATTTTGTGACGATCTTGTCCCTGGCCGGATACTCGGCGCCCGTGTTCTGGACAGGCATGATGCTCCTGATCTTGTTGTCCTATTGGGTTCCCCTTTTTCCGAGCTTCGGGATGAGCGATGTTGGGGCCCGGGAATCCAGCATGGCTTATGCCGTGGATGTGCTGAGGCACCTGATCTTGCCCGCCGTGACGCTTGCGAGCATCTATCTCGCTGTTTACAGCCGGTTGGCGAGGGCCAGCATGATGGATGTTCTGGGTTCGGATTATATCCGCACGGCCAGAAGTAAGGGGTTGAGCGAGAGAGTCGTTGTCTACAAACACGCCCTGAAAAACGCCCTGCTTCCCGTGGTCACCATGGCGGGCCTTCAGTTCAGCCAGTTGATCGCCGGGGCCGTGGTGGTGGAGACGGTGTTTAGTTGGCCGGGCATGGGGCAACTGGCCTTTGAATCCATTCTCAGGCGGGATCATACTCTGCTGTTGGGAATCCTCTTTTTTTCAACCGTCATCGTGGTGGTTGTAAATCTGTTGACGGATCTGACGTACAGGCTCTTGGACCCGAGGATCAAGTAAGTAGGAGAGATCCTTGAAAAACGTTCAATCTTGTTTAATTGCGAGTAGAAGATCTAGAGACTTTGAGCCTGGCCTGTCTGCCGTAACGGCACAGGCAACAACCGCAATTGGGTAACAGGGAAGCGTTTTTCAAAGGTCTCTATGAGGCCCCTTATGGACAAACCTGAAACAACACCTTCGGAGGACTTTGTTCCCTCCAGGCCCCTTGTGGACTTTTGGCGGATGTTTGCGGCCAACCGGGCGGCCTTGCTGGGCCTTTTCCTGGCGTTAGTGGTGACGGCGGTCACTCTCTTCGGACCCATGATTTATCCTACGGATCCCTTCGAACTCGTCGGTGCCCCCATGAGTCCGCCGGGGGTGGAGTTTCCGCTTGGTACCGACTATCTGGGCCGAGATGTCCTGGCAGGTATCGTGCACGGGGCCCGGGTGACCGTACTGGTCGGTTTTTCCGCCACGCTCTGCATGATCATTATCGGCCTCATCGTCGGGGTCGTGGCCGGATTTTACGGTGGATGGGTTGAAAGCCTGCTGATGCGGGTGACCGAATTTTTTCAAGTCCTTCCAGGCTTGTTGCTGGCCATGGTCCTGGTGGCACTATTTTCACCCAGCCTCCTGACGATCATCATCTCCATTGGTGTGGTGAGCTGGACCGGTGTGGCCCGATTGACCAGGGCCGAATTCCTGAAAGTCAAGACACGCGAGTACGTCCTGGCCGAGCGCGCCATGGGGGCAAAAGATGGAAGCATCATGTGGCGTGTCATCCTGCCCAACTGCCTGCCCCCCCTGGTCGTGGCGGCGGCCCTGGGCGTGGGTGTGTCCGTCCTGTTCGAGGCAGCCCTGAGTTTCTTGGGCCTGGGAGATCCCAACGCCTATAGCTGGGGTTACATGATCGGCTCCTCAAGGGACTTTATCTGGGAGACCTGGTGGGCCGTGACTTTCCCAGGACTAGCCATATTCATTACCGTGCTCAGTGTGAGCCTGATCGGAGACGGCCTGAACGACGCGCTGAATCCCAAACTACGACTGCGATGAACGAAACAACGGCTATTTTGCAGGTGGAAGATCTGTGCGTGGATTTCCATACCCGGCAGGGGATGGTTCGCGTACTTTATGATATAAACCTCAGCGTTTATCAGGGGAAAACGCTGGGGATCGTAGGAGAAAGCGGCTGCGGGAAGAGCATGGCGGCCCTGGCCATCATGCGCCTCATTCCGGAGCCTCCCGGGAGCATCCCCCGGGGACGAATCCTCCTGGAGGGACGGAACCTCTTGGACCTCGACGAAAAGAGGATGAGGGATGTGCGGGGGAATGCCATTTCCATGATTTTTCAGGAACCCATGACATCCCTCAACCCGGTGTTCACCGTGGGGATGCAGATCTCGGAAAACATCATGAGGCACCAGAAGGCGAGTCGTTCGGAGGCTGCATCAAGGGCCGTTGAAATTATGCAGGCCGTCAAGATCCCGGCAGCCGCTCAACGTTTTCGCCAATACCCTCACGAACTATCAGGTGGAATGCGACAACGGGTCATGATCGCCATGGCGCTCTCCTGTAAGCCCAAAGTTCTCATCGCCGACGAGCCCACCACGGCCCTGGATGTCACGGTTCAGGCACAGATTTTTGACCTGCTCCAGGAGGTTCGGGAGAAAACCGGGACCTCCATGATCCTGATTACCCATGACATGGGAGTGATCAGCGAAGTGGCAGACCGCGTGGCAGTCATATACGCGGGGCACAAGGTGGAAGAGGGAAGCGTGCGCGAGATCATTGATGACTCCCTTCACCCGTACACCAGGGGTCTCATTGGGTGCGCGCCTCACCTTAAAGAGGACCCAGGGCCTGCGTCCGAATCATAAGTCCGCCTATCCCCACCAGTTTTCAGGCGGACAGCGCCAGAGACTGTGCATTGCCAGGGCCCTGGCCTCCGGACCCGACCTCGTGGTCTGCGATGAGCCGGTCTCCGCCCTGGATGTGGCCATCCAGGCCCAGATCCTCAATCTTCTGTCCAGGCTCCAGGAGGCCTTCGGGCTTACCTATCTTTTCATCTCCCATGACATG